>NZ_WXWS01000409.1:0-2895 GCF_009904715.1 Vibrio sp. V42_P2S4T144
CGGTACTGCTGCACAAACTAATACTATACAAAGAGTATACGACGTTCACGAATTTGAGGGGCATATTGCGTGCGATGCAGCGAGCAATTCAGAAATTGTGATTCCATTTTCTATTAATGGAAAGGTGGTTGGTGTACTTGATATTGATAGTCCAAGTATTGGCCGATTTAATGAAACAGACGAAGAAGGTCTCACTCATTTCATGGTTGAAGTAGAAAAGCTGCTTAATTCACACGCGAACGACGCATAAATTAGCCTTCGAGTGTGGTTTTTCCTTGGCATGTCACTATAATACGAGAATATTTTTTCTTAATGCTCGCGGAAATCCGCTCAAATCAGGACCCCTCATGACTGAAAAGTTAAAAAACAGCAAAGAAGTTATTGCATATATTGCTGAATGTTTCCCTAAGTGCTTTACTTTAGAAGGTGAAGCAAAACCTCTGAAAATTGGTATTTTTCAAGATCTTGCGGAACGTCTAAATGAAGACGAAAAAGTAAGCAAAACACAGCTTCGTGCAGCGTTAAGACAGTACACTTCATCATGGCGTTACCTACACGGTGTAAAACCAGGTGCAGTACGTGTAGACCTAGATGGCAACCCTTGTGGTGAGCTAGAAGAAGAGCACGTTGAACACGCGAAAGCGACACTTGCAGAAAGCAAGGCGAAAGTTCAGGCTCGTCGTAAAGAACAAGCACAAAAAGCTCGTGAAGAGGGTAAGGCGAAAGCGAAACCTGCGGCTAAAAAGCCTCAACAGCCTCGTCGTACTAATAAACCAAAAGTACAAAAACCAACTAAGCCTGTAGAAACGCGCGCTCTAAATGCTGATGAAATCACAGTAGGTAACGCAGTTAACGTGAACATGGGCAAAGGAAACATGGCAGCGACCATTGTTGAAATCAATAAGGATGATGTACGTGTTCAACTTGCTAACGGCCTACAAATGGTTGTGAAAGCGGAGCACTTGCGCGCATAAAGGAGATACTCCTACGCATGAATTGCCGTTCAAAAGTGACCCTGATTGCTGCTAGCTTATGGCTAGCAGCATCAGCTCAGGCTCTTGAAGCCAAACTACATAAAGATGACCTGCCGGTTCTTTCTCCTGAAGTTCAGCATGAAACAGCTAGCAAACGAGTCACCTCGCGATTTACCCGCTCTCATTATAAGCACTTCAGCCTCAATGATGATTTCTCTAAAGCGATCTTTGAACGCTATGTAGAGTTGCTTGATTACAATAGAAATATTTTCACTCAAGCAGACATCGATTCATTTAAAAATTGGTCAGTCGAGCTTGATGATCAGCTTAAATCGGGCAACAACCAAATTGCTTTTGATGTTTACAACCTCTCAATGCAGAAGCGTTTCGATCGTTTTGCTTATGCGTTAACTCTACTCGATGAAGAGATCAAGTTTGATACCGATGACGAGATAGAGTTAGACCGCTCTGAGGCCGCATGGCCAAAAGACGAAGCAGAGCTCAACGAGTTGTGGCGCAAGCGTGTGAAATATGACGCGTTAAATCTGAAACTGACTGGCAAAGAGTGGCCAGAGATTAAAGAAGTTTTAGAGAAGCGTTATAACAACGCGATGAAGCGCATCACACAGACCAACAATGAAGACGCATTTCAGTTGTATATGAATGCCTTCGCGCGACAGGTTGACCCTCATACAAGCTACCTTTCTCCACGTAATGCCGAGCAATTCCAATCGGAAATGAACCTTTCTCTAGAAGGCATCGGCGCCGTTTTGCAAATGACAGACGATTACACAGTAATTCGTTCACTTGTTGTTGGCGGTCCGGCATCAAAGAGTAAGCAACTTGGTGAAGGGGACCGAATCACTGGTGTTGGACAAGACGGTGAAGAAATTGTCGACGTGATCGGTTGGCGTCTGGATGATGTTGTTCAGTTAATCAAAGGCCCTAAAGGCACAAAGGTTAATCTACAGATCTTGCCAGAAGGTAACGATGCAAAGAGTTACATTGTCACAATTGTTCGTGACAAAGTTCGCTTAGAAGATCGTGCAGTTAAGTCAGAAATCATCGAAAAAGACGGTAAGAAGATTGGTATTTTAGAAGTACCAAGTTTCTACGTCGGCTTATCGAAAGACACCGATAAATTACTAGCTGAGTTGAAAACCAAAAACGTTGACGGCGTAATCGTTGATCTACGCAACAATGGCGGTGGTGCGCTAACAGAAGCAACGGCATTGACAGGTTTATTCATTAAAGAAGGTCCTGTAGTTCAAGTTCGTGACAGCTATGGCCGCATCAAGGTGAATGCCGATACCGATGGAAAAGTGAGTTATGATGGCCCATTGACGGTGTTGATTAACCGCTACAGTGCTTCAGCATCTGAAATTTTTGCAGCGGCAATGCAAGATTATAATCGTGCAATCATCTTAGGTGAAAACTCTTTCGGTAAAGGTACAGTTCAGCAACATCGTTCACTGAATCATATTTACGATCTTTTCGATAAAGAGCTAGGTTATGTTCAGTACACGATTCAGAAGTTTTATCGTATTGACGGTGGAAGTACGCAAAATCGTGGTGTTGCACCAGATATTTCGTACCCAACGCCAATAGAGGCTTCTGAAACAGGTGAAAGTGTTGAAGACAATGCTTTACCTTGGGATCAGATTGATAAAGCACAATATCAAACGTTTCCAAGTAACGACGCCTTAGTTGAAAAACTTACTGCTCTTCATAACAAGCGTATTTCTGATGAAATGGAGTTCCGCTTTATCAATGAAGACATCGAGAAATATCGTAAAGAAAAAGACGATAATACTTTGTCTTTGAACGAAAAAGTTCGTAAAGCTGAATCGGATAAAGCGGAAGCCCTTCGATTACAACGCATAAATGAACGTCAAGTTGCTTTGGGTAAAAAAGCATTCAA
>NZ_WXWS01000044.1:0-2893 GCF_009904715.1 Vibrio sp. V42_P2S4T144
TTGGGTATAAAAGTATCAATACTTTCGTTAACTAGGATGTAAATAATGAAAAACTCGTTTGATCTCACTATGCCCAACGAAGAAGGATACTTTGGTGAATACGGTGGTAGCTTTGTTCCACCTGAGCTTGAACAAATCATGCATGACATCAACGCAGCTTATGAGGAATGCTGCAAAGATCCTGAATTTAAAGCGGAACTCGCTCGTCTGTATAAGCACTTTGTTGGACGACCTAGCCCAATCTTCCATGCGGAAAACTTGTCTAAAAAATACGGAGCAGACATCTACCTAAAGCGCGAAGACTTAAACCATACAGGCGCACATAAAATTAACCACTGCTTAGGGGAAGCCATTCTCGCTAAAAAGATGGGTAAGAAGAAACTGATTGCTGAAACTGGCGCAGGACAACACGGTGTTGCGCTTGCTACAGCCGCGGCATTGGTTGGCTTGAAATGCGATATTTACATGGGTGAAGTTGATATCGCCAAAGAGCATCCGAATGTCGTCCGCATGAGAATCCTTGGTGCTAATGTCATTCCTGCCACTCATGGGCGCAAAACCCTCAAAGAAGCGGTAGATTCTGCATTCGAAGCTTATCTGAAAGATCCTGATACACAACTTTATGCGATAGGCTCTGTCGTTGGCCCTCACCCATTCCCTAAAATGGTACGAGATTTCCAATCAATTATCGGTAACGAAGCACGAGTTCAATTCAAAGAAATGACCGGCAAGTTACCCAATAATCTCGTCGCATGCGTTGGAGGTGGTTCTAACGCGATGGGGCTATTTACTGCTTTCTTAGAGGATGAACAAGTCGCCATTCACGGCGTTGAACCTGCGGGCCGCTCTTTGCAAAAGGTTGGCGAGCATGCTGCAACACTCACACTCGGTGAGCCAGGTATCATGCACGGATTTAAGTCTTACATGCTTAAAGATGCGCAAGGCGAACCTCAGGAAGTGTACTCTGTAGCAAGTGGCTTGGATTACCCATCGGTTGGGCCTCAGCATAGTTACTTAAAAGACATTGGCCGTGTCAATTACGGCTCAATCAGTGATGACGAAGCGATTGATGCCTTCTTTGAGCTGTCTCGTGAAGAGGGAATAATCCCTGCTATTGAATCCTCACACGCTGTCGCTTACGCAATTAAACTCGCACAGCAAGGAGAAACCGGCTCGATTTTGATCAACTTATCAGGCCGTGGTGACAAAGACATTGATTTTGTCGTTGAACACTACGGCGCAAAATACGGCATTGAATCACTCATATAGCCTAACTCCGTAGCCTAACCCTACATGCAAAAAGCTACCTGGTACTAGGTAGCTTTTTGTTTTTGTCTACTATTTTAAGAAGCAAGTCCCTTTACTCACTGCTCTCACTATACCTTTAGAGCATAATTCGATTAACCGATAAGAGCTGGAATGCCTGGAAGCTGACCAACAATAGCAAGGGAGCCTGCACAAACGATAAACGCAGTGCCAGGAATCAGATATTTATCTTTGCGCGATAGTTCGTTAGCACGCTCATGGTCGCCGATAAGCCCGAGGTTATCCAACAGCATCGTGATTGCCCAACCGAAGACTGGATTAACGAATGCACAGGCAAAAATACAGATACCTGCACTGAGTGAATCTTTATGCTTATGGATCATCTGCATACCCGCTTCAAGGAGTGGTAAGAATACACCCACAATCAAAGCAACGCGCAGAACAGGTTCCCACATTGCTAGATCCATTGGGTAGCCAATTACCGCCGCCGCAATACACATGAAACCCGTCAACAGAGCGCCACCTGGAATAGGACGCTTGGCAATTGCGGCAGGAATCATGTACGTTCCCCAAGAAGAAGCTAGGTTTCCGCCCCCTAAGAGTGAACCAACCCCCTGACGAACAGATGCTCCGACCATCGTGTCGTCGACATCCATGAGTACACCTTTCGCTTCTTTTGGGTAGTTAAGTTCTTGAAACACACGATGGCCGAGATAATCAGGGGACCACATAGCGACTGCCAGTAGAGCAAATGGAGTCACGGCAATAAAGTGCTCTAGGGTTGGCCAGCCTAGCTGCCAGCCTGTATCTTCACCCCACCAGTAGAATGGACTGAAATTAGGCAGGCCCGGTTCTGTGGTAAAGGCAAACTCAGCGCCCATCAAATAAGCAACAATACCCGCGAGTGCAGAGCACAATGGGATAGCGAGCCAACGTTTATTGATCTTGGCTAAGTAAGCGTAAACCATAACGGTTAGGCCTATGACCACAAACGAAATGTAACCTTGGTCCGTACTTGCAGCCCACGCTTCCGTCTTATTAATTTGCCCGAGCAACCCAACAGCACCAAGGTAGATCAACAACCCTCCTCGAACCCCGATACCAGTCAGAGTCATGAGTTTAGAGCCACCTTTGGTTAAGGCGAGAATTAACCCAAAAACACATACCATCAAACCTAGCGCGAGAGGGTGCCCTCCTGCAGCTGCAATCATAGGAATCAGCGGTATCATTGGGCCATGGGTTCCCGCTAAGTTTGCATTCGGGTTTAGTATGGCAGAAAACAGGATGACGAACAGGGCTCCAGCGATAAGTAATTCGTAACGCACGTTTTCTGCAATGAATTCCGGAGATAAACCAAACTGAGCAGCAAAAGCGGAAACCATGGCAGTGACCATAACCACTTTACCAATGGTTGCTGCTAATGCCGGTACCCAGTCTTCGATTTCAATACTGTAATCACGTGAGGGCAAATGAATTCCCCAGCGACGGAAACTCATGACGGTTAAATCATGATTTAGAAAGTCTTCTCGGTTTTCAAATTCATGCGGTTTTTTGCGCACATCCCTGTAAAAAGTCTTACTTTTGTCAGACATTGAGTCATCCTTTTATGTTTCAACGTTGAACTACG
>NZ_WXWS01000536.1:0-2892 GCF_009904715.1 Vibrio sp. V42_P2S4T144
AGACTACTCTACATTTAACACAGCTCAGCATGGCAGCAATTGAGCCGCTTTCCTCTTCGTTTGAAGAACTGCCTCGTACCGAACATGCAGATGGTCAGTATCGACTACGACGTTATTCTGTGGTTGGTTTTGATAACGGCAAAGTCATCGACTTAAATAAAAATAGCTTTGTTCAATCCTCTGATATCAACCGATTTCAAGGTGATGTTGTAAGACAATTCGAGCCAATTGAGAAGGATATTCTTACCAGCGATGGCTTTCGAGAAATGTGTGAATTGTTTGTCAATGCGAATCATCTGCCAAACGGTCAAGAAATAGAAATTCACCAAATCCGTATCAGGGCACTGGAAGAAGAAACCCAAGTAGCACCTGAAGGTGTGCACCAAGACGGTTTTGATCACATTGCAATGGTTGGTGTGGGACGCCATAACATCATCGGTGGCGACATCATGCTTTACAGCAGCCATAACCAAGCCCCATTTTTCCGTAAAGTGCTAGAAACCGGAGAGGTCGCAATCTTGGCTGATAGCAAGCTGTGGCATAACGCGTGCCCAATCCGCTCTGTTATTGATGACGAAGCGGGCCATATGGATGTATTTGTACTCACTGCTACGGATAAGCGTAATGAACTTCAATCTTAATCAGATCAGAGCGCAATTTCCGGCGTTGGCTCAATACCACAACGACAAGCCTGTGACGTTTTTTGATGGTCCAGGTGGCTCACAAGTGCCTCAATCAGTACTAGACAGCATGGTAGGGTATTTAGGTCGTTTCAACGCTAACTTAGGCGGACATTATTTTTCTAGCCAAGTGACCGTTGACGTAATGCAAAATGCGCGTGAGTCGGCTCAGGCTCTACTTAATGCCCCTTCATCTGGCAATATTGTCTTCGGTGCCAATATGACCTCACTAACCTTTCAGCTTAGTCGCGCGATTAGTCGAGATTGGCAAGCAGGAGATGAGATCATTGTTTCCGCTTTGGATCACTATTCAAATGTATCCAGCTGGCAGCAAGCGGCAGAAGATAAAGGCGTTACGGTTCATCAAGTTCGTATCAACGAAGAAGATTGTACGCTGGATATGGAGCATTTAAGCCGCCTTCTTTCTGATAAAACGCGCCTTGTCGCTGTGACTTATGCATCGAACACGACGGGCTCTATTGTGGATGTACAGCATGTAGTCAGCATGGCGCACAATGTTGGGGCACAAGTTTATGTGGATGCCGTCCATTATGCGCCTCATCATTTGGTTGATGTTCAAGCGTTAGGTTGTGACTTTTTAGCTTGCTCAGCTTACAAGTTTTTCGGACCGCACGTTGGTATTGCTTACATAGCCGATCAGTGGCTCCACAGTATTCGCCCATACAAAGTCGAGCCTGCCACTAATATAGGTCCAGGTCGATTTGAAACAGGAACGCAAAGTTTTGAAGGTCTTGCTGGTGTCGTTTCTGCGGTTGAGTATCTGGCTCAATTTGGTGAAGTCGGTTTACCTCTTCGCCAACGGTTGGAGCAAAGCTACCAACTGTATGAACAACATGAGCAGCGCTTGAGTGAGCGTTTCTTACAGCGTTTGAATGCATTAGATGGTGTCAATCTATTCGGTATCGCAAAGGAAGATAGCCAACTCCGCACGCCAACTTTTGCGCTAACGTTTGACCGATATTCTCCAGAGTTCATCGCGAAAACACTGGGTGAACATAACATTTGTGTATGGAATGGTCACTTTTATGCGTTGGGCTTAGTTCGTCAACTTGGTTTAGAAGAATCGGGTGGTGTAGTGCGAATTGGTTGTATGCATTACAACACAATAGAAGAAGTCGATATGTTATTCGATGTGCTAGAAAGCATCCTTGACGCATAACTAACGATTTCTTCCTAATAGAAAAACAAAAGCTCGAGTCAAACTCGAGCTTTTTTCATTTTTATTTGAATCAACGCGTTCTGCAAGCGATTACTCACTAACTTCAACTTCATAGGAAGTGAATTTTCTTACATTAATAACGCCAGTATCAAAGATGAGGTATTGACCTTTAATGCCTTGCAAAGTGCCAGTAACAACCGGGTTTTTATCGAAGTTATGCGAAGTGATCTTCGTTGGGTGCTGTTGTACCGGGTAGCTAAGGTCGGTAATGCTTTCGTTTAATACTTCAATGGCATCTTCGCCGAATTGCTGTTTTATCTCGGCAATTTTCTCTTCGACTAAAGGCAATAGCTCAGCAAAACGGTCCTGCAATGCCATAGGTTCACCGTCACCTTTAAGCAGTGTGCGCCAATTGGTCTTGTCTGCGATATGTTTCGCCAGTTCAACTTCAATTAAACCGGAGATATGGCGAGTTTTTACTTTAAAAATTGGCAAGCCCTGAGTCGCGCCTTGGTCAATCCAACGAGTCGGGATTTGAGTATGACGAGTAATACCAACTTTTAAGCTGGATGTGTTGGACAGGTAGACAAAGTGATCCACCATGCAATTCTCTTCACCCCATTGTGGTTCGCGACAAGTCCCTTGATCGTAGTGGCAGGTCTCTGGCTTCATGATACACATGTCGCAGCTTGCTAGCTTTTTCATGCATACAAAACAGTGGCCTTGCGAATAACTCTTTTTCGTTTTCTTTCCACATGAGCAACAAAAAATATTGCCAGTGTGAGTCAGTGTGAGCGTTTTACCCAGAAACGGAGTTAAGTCGATCTCTTCCTCACCGACAGGAAGACGGTAGTTGACGGCACCGTCCAGAGAAGCACGCATTTTGTTTAGCGTGCCAGTTGCAATTAATGACATGACATTACTCATTATTGTGTTTTTGCACAGTATATACTGAAGTAGAGAAGAGATGCAGGGTTGACAGGAGCTTTAAAGTAAATGTCTTGCACTAAATTATTATGCATCGTGTTTTAT
>NZ_WXWS01000452.1:0-2877 GCF_009904715.1 Vibrio sp. V42_P2S4T144
TACTTACACAGCATCTCCAAGTTCAATGAAGAAAAGATTAATGGCCAGTCTTAATCATGCTTGTTTATCCAATCAACCTTTAGACCTTTGGCTAACTTAACACTTCATTAACATAACATTTTACCCCTTTGCTCGCTGCAAAAGCCCATAGCATGGAGGTTCTTCATTTTTAACACCCCGACTAAAGTTGAAAAGAGTTATTGCCAACACCTTGCTAATGTACATATTGAAACATTTCATTAACAACAATACCAATCGTAAGGAGACGGCAATGGCATTTGAAAGCGAAGAAAGAGCCAAAGCCTATTGGGACAAAAACGTGAAGCTCATGATCGGCCTAATGGTCATCTGGTTCGTCGTGTCTTTCGGCTGCGGCATTTTATTTGTCGACGTACTAAATCAATTTCAACTAGGCGGTTACAAACTCGGTTTCTGGTTTGCTCAACAAGGCTCCATCTATGCCTTCCTAGGAATTATTTTCTATTACGCATGGAAGATGCGCCAAATTGACCGTGAATTCGGCGTGGACGAATAAGGAGTCACTCAGATGGATTTGAAAACTATTACCTACCTGGTCGTTGGCGCCACGTTCATCCTGTACATCGGGATTGCTATTTGGGCTCGCGCCGGCTCAACCAAAGAGTTTTATGTTGCTGGTGGCGGTGTAAACCCGATTGCAAACGGTATGGCAACCGCAGCCGATTGGATGTCCGCAGCGTCGTTTATCTCAATGGCAGGCTTAATTGCCTTCATGGGCTATGGCGGCTCAGTATTTCTAATGGGTTGGACTGGTGGCTACGTTCTGCTTGCGCTGTTGCTAGCGCCTTACCTACGCAAATTTGGTAAGTTTACGGTGCCAGAGTTTGTTGGTGAACGCTTTTACTCCAATACCGCACGTATCGTAGCGGTTGTTTGTCTTATCATCGCATCAGTGACTTATGTTATCGGTCAGATGAAAGGCGTGGGCGTTGCGTTTGGCCGCTTCTTAGAAGTGGACTACTCCACTGGCCTATTAATTGGTATGTGTATCGTTTTCATGTACGCGGTTCTTGGCGGCATGAAAGGCATCACTTACACGCAGATTGCTCAATATTGCGTACTCATTCTTGCTTACACTATCCCTGCAATCTTTATCTCTCTGCAACTCACTGGTAACCCAATCCCACAAATTGGTCTGGGGAGTACCATGGCTGGTACCGATGTCTATCTACTCGATCGGCTTGACCAAGTTGTGACCGAACTCGGATTCAGTGAATACACGACCCAAGTACGTGGCGACACACTTAATATGTTTGTCTACACCATGTCACTGATGATTGGTACTGCCGGTCTACCACACGTAATTATCCGTTTCTTTACCGTGCCGAAGGTTCGCGACGCACGTACATCAGCAGGCTGGGCTCTGATCTTCATCGCAATCCTTTACACTACAGCACCAGCGGTATCAGCGATGGCTCGTCTCAACCTAATGAATACGGTAAATCCAGCTCCGGGTCAGCACCTAGCGTATGACGAGCGTCCTGCGTGGTTCAAAAACTGGGAAACAACTGGACTACTCGGTTTTGACGATAAAAATGGCGATGGCAATATCCAATACACTTCAGATGCGTCCACCAACGAACTGCGCGTTGATAACGACATCATGGTATTGGCTAACCCAGAGATCGCTAAACTACCAAACTGGGTGATCGCACTTGTGGCAGCAGGTGGTCTTGCAGCTGCACTATCTACCGCAGCAGGTTTACTACTCGCCATTTCTTCAGCTATTTCCCATGACTTAATCAAAGGGGTTATCAATCCGAACATATCCGAGAAAAAAGAGCTACTTGCTAGTCGAATATCAATGGCAGTAGCGATAGCAGCCGCAGGCTATCTCGGTTTAAATCCGCCTGGATTTGCCGCAGGTACGGTAGCACTCGCCTTTGGTCTTGCCGCTTCATCCATCTTCCCTGCATTGATGATGGGCATCTTCAGCAAGAGCATCAACAAAGAAGGCGCAATCGCCGGTATGATTGCGGGTATCAGTATTACGCTGTTCTACGTATTCCAACACAAAGGCATCCTTTTCGTTGCTGATTGGAAATATCTAGAAAGCTGGGGAACAAACTGGTTCCTGGGTATTGAGCCAAACGCGTTTGGTGCTATTGGCGCACTATTTAACTTCATCGTCGCATTCGCTGTCTCCAAAGTAACAGCAGAAACGCCACAAGAAGTAAAAGACCTAGTCGAACACGTTCGCGTGCCAGTAGGTGCTGGTAGTGCAGTGGATCACTAAAAACTAATCAAAACCACAAAAGCCCCGTTTGGAACCAGCCGTCCGGGGCTTTTTTATTCTCACTTTTCAGTTACCATATTCGCAGTATGTCGTTGCAAGGAAGCCAAGATGTTCAAAAACAAGCACTTTATTCTCGCTCTACTGATTGCGCCAGTTCTCTCTTTGATCGCTTACTTCGGTACCGATATGGCCCTCAGCGAGAAGCCCCACGCGGCGCAAGAAGGGGAAACTTACAAACTCGCGAGTAAGTCTAATTGTCGTTACACCAGCGGTCTGTGTGATATGGAAAATGGCGATTTTAAAGTGAAATTTCGCTCGGAAAAACTCACTAAAAATAACTTAGAATTGTCACTCAACGCCGCTTACCCACTCGAAGGGGTTAAAGTTTCTATTGTGAGTGACAAAGAGAAAAACGCTCAACCGATTGATATGAAGCCCGCAGATCAAGCAGGCCAAAGCTGGTACATCACCTTACCAAAGCCTGCATCTGCAGAAAGCTGGTTAAGAGTCGTCATTCAATCAGGCGGCACACTATATTATGGTGAAACACAAACCGCATTTGTGAAGTACGAAACCTTATTTACTGAATAACGGCGACAAGC
>NZ_WXWS01000265.1:0-2876 GCF_009904715.1 Vibrio sp. V42_P2S4T144
CCACGTTGATGCACAATACCAAACGGGTGATGTTTTGATGTTTGGTCCAGAAACTCGTGGTTTGCCTGCTGAAATCATCGATAGCTTGCCAATGGAGCAGCGTATTCGCATTCCAATGATGCCAGATGCGCGCAGCCTAAACCTTTCGAATGCCGTTGCGATCATTGCTTTTGAAGCATGGCGTCAAATGGGCTTTGAAGGCGCATTGTAAGCGGCACGAATTCCAAATACAGAAAAGGGCGCTTGGTGCGCCCTTTTGTTTTCTTTACTGTCTAACTCAATCAGTTGAGCTTGTTGCGATCATCATCGTCTTTACGCTCGTATTCCCCTTCGAAGGTATTGCCATTATCTGACTGGGAATCAAATGGGTCACGACGGAACGGGTCTTGCTCAAATGGCCCCTGGTTAGAGAAACCACCTTGGAAGCCACCGCCATGCATGGTTTTCACCACCATTTTGCTCATCAAGTATTTAGCTATCGCGGCGCGTGGCGCAGGAAGCAACACCAACATACCAAGGGCATCGGTCATAAAGCCCGGGGTTAACAGTAGCACGCCAGCCACCGCTAGCATTACGCCTTCAAAAATTTGCTGGGCTGGAATTTCACCTTGTTCAAGACGCCCCTGTACTGACATCAGTGTTTGTATACCTTGGCTACGAACCAACGATGCACCAACAAATGCCGTGATTAAGACTAGTGCAATGGTCGGCCATAAACCTAAAAAGCCGCCCACCTGAATAAATAAGCCGATTTCAATGATCGGAACAAAAATAAACGCTAATAATAAGATAGGAAACACACGCCCTCCTTTGTTTAATTCAGTGTAATGGTAAAAGCAGACTAAGCTCAAACGAATCGTTGTAAAAAAGCGTGTTCATACTGGTCTCCTTCTCTTTTAGACAAAGTAGCGGGAGCGCGTTCATTCAATTGCATACCGATTTTTTCGTGCTTTTAAAGTGCTAATTTCGAACTCTAAAAACTCATGTTTGTCGAGGAAAATCGAGCACCCATAAAGGGTTAGTAATAACCCGTTCATACTTTGCAAATTATTGACTCATGAAAAACGAAAAAGGTGATCTAGTTACTATTTTTATGCGCTAGGTGCAGTATCATGTGCCACATAAGTCAGGACGGATTTTCCAGCCAAAAATTCTGATGAATGGATTCTAGATTGCAGAAATGGCTAATAAATAACTTTATTATCAGAATTATCATCTAAGGATCCTGCTATGGCTACCCTATCTGATGCTCCAAAAACAGCAAACCCAGCCACTCGTATTGAAGAAGATCTATTAGGTCAACGTCATGTCCCTGCAGATGCGTACTACGGTATTCATACGCTACGTGCGATCGAGAACTTCAACATCTCTAATATGACCATCTCTGACGTACCAGAATTTGTACGCGGCATGGTAATGACCAAAAAAGCAGCAGCGTTAGCAAACAAAGAACTTGGCGCTATTCCAAAAGACGTTGCAAACTACATCATCGAAGCGTGTGATTTGATCCTAGAAACTGGCAAGTGTATGGATCAGTTCCCATCAGACGTATTCCAAGGCGGTGCAGGCACTTCAGTTAACATGAACACGAACGAAGTGATCGCAAACGTTGCGCTTGAGTTGATGGGTAAAGAGAAAGGCCAATACGAATTTGTTAACCCAAATGACCATGTAAACAAGAGCCAATCAACCAACTGTGCGTACCCAACAGGTTTCCGTATTGCGGTATACAACAGCGTACACAAGCTAATGGAAGCAATTGAGTACCTAAAAGGCGCATTCGAACTTAAAGCCGTTGAGTTTAAAGATGTACTGAAAATGGGCCGTACTCAGCTTCAAGACGCAGTACCAATGACAGTCGGTCAAGAGTTCCATGCGTGGGCGGTAACACTAAACGAAGAGATTCGTGCTCTAGATTACACATCTAAACTCCTCCTAGAAATCAACCTAGGCGCAACCGCAATCGGTACTGGTCTAAATACACCAACTGGCTACCAAGCGCTTGCAGTAAAACACCTAGCGGAAGTAACAGGCCTTGACGTTGTTGCAGCAGAAGACCTTATCGAAGCAACGTCTGACTGTGGTGCATACGTAATGACTCACGGCGCGCTAAAACGCCTAGCAGTGAAACTATCGAAGATCTGTAACGACCTTCGTCTACTTTCTTCTGGTCCTCGTGCGGGTCTAAATGAATTGAACCTACCTGAAATGCAAGCAGGCTCTTCAATCATGCCAGCTAAAGTAAACCCAGTTATCCCAGAAGTAGTAAACCAAGTTTGCTTCAAAGTTCTCGGTAACGACAACACGGTTTCTTTCGCAGCAGAAGGCGGTCAGCTACAGCTAAATGTAATGGAACCAGTTATCGCACAAAGTGTGTTTGAGTCTATCTCTCTACTACATAACGCGTGTGTGAACTTACGTGATAAATGTATCGACGGCATCACAGTGAACAAAGAAGTTTGCGAAAACTACGTTTACAACTCTATCGGTATCGTCACTTACCTAAACCCATACATCGGCCACCACGAAGGTGACATCGTAGGTAAGATTTGTGCAGAAACTGGTAAGAGTGTTCGTGAAGTCGTGCTAGAGCGCGGTCTGCTTACAGCAGAGGAGCTTGATGAAATCTTGTCAGTAGAAAACTTCATGCATCCTACTTACAAAGCAAAACGTTACGAGTAATAACGAATCCGAAGGGGGCCACTCAGGCCCCTTTTTTAGGCTCTCATACGGTTAACCACATTTTTTATATGCTTTTATTGCCGCTAAACCACTAGGTTCTCATTCTCTGAGCATTTACTCCTGTTCCTGAGTGTTCAAAAAATCAGAATCAAATAAAAAACTAAAGAGGTATCAATATGGTCATGGTCGAACTC
>NZ_WXWS01000598.1:0-2873 GCF_009904715.1 Vibrio sp. V42_P2S4T144
AGGCGCGACTAAACACTCTGAAGAACATTAATTTCGCTGTATTCACAAACAATAACCAGCAAAATAAAAGCCGCATCATTGCTGATGCGGCTTTGTCGTTTTTACGTGATAATTTTTAGGTGACTAATTTTGATAGTCGCTACATGGTGACTGTCAGAGACAAACCATCTTGTTTAGTCACTGAGTAGCGAACTCGAGTCACGTCATGAGCTTTATTGGTGTCAACTAGGCGGCTAATTTTGCCCTTCTTAATCCACACACTTAACATCGCGTCAGCACCATCTTCACTCATCCCAAACTGCTTAGCCAGATCTGACTGGGAAACGGTTCCTTTGTCTGCAATGTATTGATAAAGCTCTTTTAAAATCATGCTACTTGCGCCTCTAATGCACCGTTTTGTTTCTTACCAACTCGTTTGAACACACGGTATGTGCCAAAGAAGATAGCTACGATCACAGCCATCCAAATACCACTTGTTACTGGGCTATCTGCGAAATGCGTCAATTGGTTGTAGAACGTCGCACATAGGTAAGCCAAGCCCATTGTCCAAACCGCGATAAAGCGTGCGAACTTATGACCAAACTCACGTACGTAAGCCCCCATCGCCGCCACACAAGGTGTGTACAGTAGGATAAAGATTAGGTAAGCAAATGCGGCATTGCCAGAAGCAAACTGCGATTTAATGTTACCGAAGATAGAAGCATCGACTTCTTGTTCTTCGGCAACGGCATTTGAGTCAGTTAAGTCACCCACTTCAATGCCTAGTGGATCTGAGTAGCTCAAACCGGCTAGGTTTTCAGGGATACTCATTACTGCCTCTTCTAGGCTGCCCATTAGATCAAATTCTGCGTCTTCACCGTCGCTTGGCGTCGTGTATAGACTGTTCAGCGTACCAACTACCGCCTCTTTTGCGAAGATACCAGTAATGATACCTACGGTCGCTGGCCAGTTGTCTTCTTGAACACCGATTGGTGAGAATACTGGAGTCACAACTTGCGCTGCTTTAGAAAGCACAGAGTTTTCGCTGTCTTCGTTACCAAAACTGCCATCAGTCCCCAATGAGTTGAAGAAACTCAGAATAGCAACAACGATAACGATGGTTTTACCTGCACCAAGTACAAAGCGCTTTAGCTTTTGCCAAGTTTTGATCACCACGTTTTGTAGCGTCGGAAGCTCGTAATCTGGCATTTCCATCAATAGGCTATCGCTGCTACCTGGGTAAAGCGTGTGCTTAAGGAAAAGACCTGTGAAGATCGCTGCCACAATACCAAGTAGGTAAAGTGCGAATACAATGTTCTGGCCAGAACCTGGGAAGAATGCCGCAGCGAATAGCGCGTATACAGGCAGACGAGCACCACATGACATAAATGGTGCCATAGAGGCAGCCAGTTTACGCTCACGTTCTTGGTCTAGAGTACGAGTTGCCATGATTGACGGTACGTTACAGCCAAAACCAAGAACCAACGGTACAAATGCTTTGCCCGGTAGGCCGATCTTCTGCATCACTTTATCTAGTACGAATGCTGCACGAGCCATGTAACCTGAGCTCTCAAGTACCGCTAGGAAGAGGTACAAACACGCGATAACCGGAATGAAGGTTGCAACCGTCTGGATACCACCACCGATACCATCAGCAAGAACCGTCACTAACCACACAGGCAAATGACCGTCTAACAAGTGATGCCCACCATCAACCAATAATGCGCCCACACCAATGTCAAAAAAGTCGATAAATGCACTACCGATGTTAATCGAGAACATAAACATCAGGTACATAACAACAAAGAAGAAAGGAATTCCAATCCACTTGTTCAAAATAAACTGGTCGAGTCTTTCAGTCACACTACGACTTAACTTGCCTTCGCTTCGGCGAACTTTTTTACACTGTTCATGCAGATGCGTGTACTTAGTATCCGCGACATGCAAATCGATATCCAAATCTAACGTCGTAATGACTTCCAAGACTTTGCTTCTATCAATATCAGAAAGACTATTGAGCACCATTGTGTCTTTTTCAAGCGCACGAATCGCTAGTGCACGATGAGCGACGGTTTGGTCGTTAAAAAGTGCGGAAACCGTTTGAATTGCCGACTCCATCTTCTCACCATAATGCAAAGACAATTCTTTAAGTGACACTCCTTGAACGATGGATTTATGGAGCTTTTCTTTAAACTCTGCCACTTGAGTTTTATTGGTTGCAGATAAACTGACAACCGGACAACCTAACGTTTTCTCAAGCTCTGCAACGTTAATCATCTGACGTTCACGCTTTAGCGCATCCATCTTGTTGAGGACAACAATCATAGGGCGACCAAGTTCGCGAAGTTGCAGCGTCATATATAAGCTGCGCTCTAAACTTGTAGCATCCACCACGTTAATAATGAGATCAGCAGGATGAGTTAGAACCGCACGCGATGCGATGGATTCATCAATACTATTACTATCATTACCACTGTCTAATGAGTAAATACCCGGAAGGTCAGTGAGCAAAAACTCATCCCCAGCATGCTTGAATTGTCCCGTTTTCTTTTCAACCGTGACGCCTGCCCAGTTACCAACTTGCTGTTTTGCGCCAGTTAAACCATTAAATAGCGTCGTTTTACCACTATTAGGGTTACCTACAGTTAGCACTTGATATTGCATTACACTCGCTCCACTTCAATTTTCTGAGCAATTGTTTCTCGCAATGCGACAGACACACCACGGACTTCGACTTGTAAAGGATCGCCCATTGGCGCACGTCGAATCACTTTGACTTCTGTATTGGGAAGCAGCCCCATTACCATGAGTTTCTTTCTGATATCTGATGAAAGACCATCTAACAACCGAATCGTCACCGTATCGCCAGGATTAATCTCTGATAACTTCATAGT
>NZ_WXWS01000163.1:0-2872 GCF_009904715.1 Vibrio sp. V42_P2S4T144
ATGCTGGACGAAGCGTGATTGCTGAATCCATTGCGACCCAACTGTGGTCACCAGCAATAAAAGTAGCAAGTGGTGGTTCTCATCCGGTTGGCTCTATTAACCCTGTGGTCAAGCAGTTTTTAGAAGATCATTCGATGCCGATACCTCATAATTACTCGCATTCTTGGGAAGAGCGGACTGCTTTTCAACCTGACATCGTCATCATTCTTTGTGACACTTTACATAAAGAGCGAGCACCTATGTGGCTGTCTGGAGGGATGAGGATAAATTGGCAAGTCGACGCCTTTGATAACAAACTTTCAGACCGCGATAAATATGCTCATTGTCACAGACTTAGAGACTCACTTTATCGCCGCTTATCTATTACTGGTGAACTATTACAAAGTGATATATCCAAAGAAGAGTTGGAGATAAAATTAATCGAGCTAAAAGGTATGTAGCCCTTGCTCATTCTGTGATAACTCGTGAGCAAATCTCTAAAAGTAAAGATTTAAAAAATCAGAATAGTACATGGAGCATT
Source organism: Vibrio sp. V42_P2S4T144 (assembly GCF_009904715.1). Taxonomy (NCBI): domain Bacteria; kingdom Pseudomonadati; phylum Pseudomonadota; class Gammaproteobacteria; order Vibrionales; family Vibrionaceae; genus Vibrio; species Vibrio sp. V42_P2S4T144. The sequence continues at coordinate 521 of NZ_WXWS01000163.1, forward strand.
TAAGACGAAGGTGTATCCAAGATGTCTGTAGTAGCTGAATGAATTTAGTCACTATAGTGGAGGGTCGCAACACCTGAAGTAATTCTTTGAATACTAATTTCGTAAAGCGACGGAAACGTTTCTGTCCAGAGGTTTGCTGACAGTGCATGAAACACGAAATTGCCCCAAAATCGTTTAGAGTCAGTACCCTATGCTACAGAAACTCCATGAGTTTGCCCTACTAAAAGTAATCCCATCAATACCCCATAAATTCTAAAATATGCCATTTGTTTGACATGAGCATCAGTTGCGCATATTCGATTGTGCTAGCCTCCAAAAAGTCAGCATTACACCACTTTAAAGGGGAAGTGGGCATTCGTACCTCACAAAATTTTATCCAACTATTTTTAGACAGTTAAAACAGCGTGGGTATCAGGCAGAATCGAAGCGGAACGAATATGGTAACTAAGAAGTTTGACCTAAATATAGATCGAATGCTTGAAAACTGGGATATATTCCATGCAGTTCGGGAAATCATTGCAAATGCTCTCGACGAGCAGATATTGACTGACACAAAGGACATTATTATTTCACGTGATGACCGAGGTCATTGGTGCATAAGGGACTTTGGCCGTGGCCTTAGACACGAGCACTTCACGATGAACGAGAATCAAGAAAAGCTCGAACATCCCGGACTCATCGGAAAATTCGGTGTGGGCTTGAAGGATGCTCTAGCCACATTCGATCGCTTGGGCATCGAGACCCGTATCCGCTCTAAGTTCTGCGATGTCTCCTTCGACCGTTCTGAAAAACATGATTTCTCTGATGTCATCACGCTACATGCCTGTATCTCCGAACCGTCCGACCCTGCATTCGTCGGAACAGAATTCATCTTGAAAGGCTGTTCTACAGATGATATCGAGAAGGCGAAGCGTCTATTCCTGCGCTTCTCCGGTGAAGAATGTCTAGAGAAAAACCAATATGGAGAAGTCTTGCGGAAAGTGGGCAGGGTCTCTTTCATTTACATTAACGGTATCCGCGTCGCCGAAGAAGAAAATTTTCTGTTCTCCTACAACATCACTTCGCTGACGGCTGCTATCAAGAAGGCTCTCAATCGCGAACGAACGAATGTCGGGAGAACCGCCTACTCCGACCGAGTTAAGTCCATTCTGCTCGCTTCCTCTTCGGAAGCAGTTGCTAAAACTCTCGTCAATGACCTCGGTAACTTTGGGAGTGGCTTACTCCACGACGAAATGAAATGGACGGATGTCTCCGTTCATGCATCGAAGATCACCAATGCGTCGGGAAACGTCCTGTTCCTGACGGATGAGGAGATTATGAATGCTCCGCGTTTCGTCGAGGAAGCTCGGGCAAATGGGCGGCAGATAATCACAATCCCGAGTAACGTCAAGGAAAAGCTGTCGGGACAGGTTGATACTGAAGGAAACGTAATACAGGATTTAGGCAATTTCATTTCTGGGTGGAACGATTGTTTCGAGTTCAAATTTGTCCCACTAGAAAAGCTTTCACAGGCCGAAAGAGTGGTGTTTGGCACGACCGGAAAGCTCGCAGATCTAGTCGGTGGACTTCCTTCGAGAGTTCAGTCGGTGAAGATCTCGGAAACGATGCGCCCCGAGACGGGGGGCTTCTCGGAAGCTAGGGGGCTTTGGACAGGTAAGGAAATTATCATCAAGCGCGACGAACTCGCTTCTGTCGAGAGCTATGCGTCGACCCTGCTTCACGAAATAGCTCATGCTCGAAGCGGAGAGGTCGACGTCACAATCGGTTTCGAACAAGAGCTGACCTCACTCCTCGGGATGGTTGCATCGAAAGCACTACTTACTATAGCTGACGAGCACACAAGAGCCCGATTACCTGAAACCCATACTTCATCGCCGCCCCCACAAACATCGAATCGAGACTCAACTCCAAAGAAAAAAGCAGGCTTTTGGGCAAGGTTTTTCGGCAATCCTTAGGGTGACGTGATAGTGCCCATCATCATCCATATTCATGCGCAGATTCTGATGAACTGTTCGCTGTACGGATGATTAGTTCATTGATTTAGGAAACTGCGTTCTCCGTTTCCTCCAAATTCTGCGTATCCGAACAACATGGCTTAGGACACCTATTCTATCTAAGCTGTTTCTGCCCCCGCCCCGCCTTGACTCAGGTTTATCTGTTTTGAAACCTCCATGTCCGAGGTGTTCTGACGAGACTTGTAACACAGAAATGCCCCATTTCGTGTTTGTTAGTTTATTAGCAGAGAAAGGTGAAAGCCGGATAACTCACTCTTTATACAAAACTTTTGTGTTAAGTGTGCGGAATATTGAGTATTCATCGATACTTAAATTGTGTCATGTGAGCTATTGTTTA
>NZ_WXWS01000411.1:0-2863 GCF_009904715.1 Vibrio sp. V42_P2S4T144
CATGTAAGCAGGGGTTGAAAGTACGAGGTGTTTTTCATCAAAAACGATGTCTTCGACAGGGCACGTGGTGTGTTCACCGCCCATTTGATTAAATGCTATTGAGACTGCCTCATCGTTGCCTACCGTTCCTTTCACGCCTTGCTCATAAATCATCGGAATAATGACAGGAGAAATACACAGATAGCCAGCTGGTTTTTTCGCATTAGCAAACGCGCGACAAGCTTGAGCTACGTGTGTGTTAATGGAGCACTCCGCACCCGAAACAGCGAAGTCGGTTAAGTTTTTCGCGGCACCAAACCCACCTGGAAGCAGTAGGGCATCGTATTCATCGACGTTAAGTTTGGCGACATCGTCAATATTTCCGCGTGCAATACGAGCTGATTCGATCAATACGTTACGTGTTTCATCCATTTCGTCACCAGTTAGGTGATTGATGACGTGGAGTTGGTCAATGTTAGGTGCAAAGCAGTGCCAAGTTGCACCTGCCTTCTCGATGGCGTAGAGCGCCAACACTGCTTCGTGGATCTCAGAACCGTCGTAAACGCCTGAACCACTTAAAATGACTGCGACTTTTTTCATGTTTGGATTCCTTTACTCTGAACGTTCCTTAGATTGCTCTTCGCTATCTAGACCATGCGTTTCCGAATGTGTTTTAACGTTTTCACTCTCGTTGTCATCTTCATCATAGTAGCGCACAACAAAGGGTGTAAGCATAACACTAGAGGGCAGAAAATGTTTCATATCGACTCCAACGGCTTAATAGAATGATTTTTATACTGATTTTTATAAAACAGTACGTTGAACCTGATCATTTTTGAGTTAAGCTGACGTTTCCTTTGGCATTCGTGAGTGGTAGGTCACATGAAATCAGTGCAATTTCGTTTCACACTTTATGGTTGTATCGCGATTCTCTCTTGGAGTTGTCTGCTTGGCATCGCGAGGTTGGTTACGGAGAGTTTAGGTCCTGTAGGCGGGGCAGCCATGTTGTACTCTCTTAGCTCTGTTTTCCTTCTTATCGTGGTCGGTATTCCAAAGTTGTCTTACTTTTCTCCCAAGTATCTTGTGCTTGGTGGTGCGATGTTCGTTTGTTATGAAATATTTCTCGCTCTATCTTTGGGATATTCCAACTCGCGCGCGCAGGCAATTGAGGTGTCGATTGTCAATTACCTTTGGCCCGCACTGACGGTTTTATTTGCGGTCCTTGGCAGCAATAAAAAAACAAACTGGTTGCTTTATCCCGCAGTTACGCTGGCGTTTGTTGGGGTTGCTTGGACTGTGAGCGGTGAGAATGGCTTATCCATAACTCAGATCATGTCCAATGTTAGTAGTAACCCTCTGGTGTATTTTATGGCTTTCGCTGGCGCGGTTATATGGGCTTTTTATTGCAACTTAACCCAAAGGCAGCAATCTAAACATAATGCGATTACCCTGTTTTTTATTGCAACAGCTGTTTCGCTTTGGGTCAAATACGCGTTTACGGATGAGCCACCAATGACATTCAGTTGGGAAGCGATGGGGTACTTAGTGGCCTCTGCGGCTTTAATGGCTGGTGGTTATGGTTTATGGAATATCGCGATCGTTGGCGGCAATATGGTTTTTCTCGCCACCTTGTCTTACTTCACACCCATTTTTTCCGCTTTATTTTCTTCCATTATTCTTGGCGTAACTCTGAGCCATAGCTTTTGGCAGGGCGTTGTGATGGTAACGGTGGGCTCGCTGATGTGTTGGTTAGTCACCAAAGAGAAGCGCGAAGCGGCTGGGTAAGTTACCAACGAGATCAGAGAATTTAAGTGAGCAACGAACAGATCTCCCTTGCGAGCTGTATTCGAATACGAAGAAACTAAATCGAAAAAATTAAAAAAGCTCCCGAGATTGGGAGCTTTTTATTGAGTTTTAACGGCTCTTTGGTGGCACTCTAATAAGCGACGTTCAAGTGTAGTTGAAGCTTGAATCTGTGCTTCGACAGTCGCTTGATAAGCTGCTTACGAGTGTGCTCTAGTGTATCAAGCTCCAATGTGTCGTCATCAATATGTACGTCCACATTTACTCGTAGCTCTTGGCCCACCTTCGTTACGCCAGCCAGTTTCAATTGATGCTCAGTTACTTTTTCAATCTCAAGAACATCTTTGCCAACGCTCTGACACAGCTCTTTGCTTGGTGCCATCATTAGTAGTTCACGTAAGGCACCTACTAGCATATCGAACGGTACTTTGAGGAAGTAAAAGCCCATTAAAACCATCATCATGGGGTCGGCATATACCGCATACTCAGAGAATGGCGTTAGTGAAACAGCCCAAGCCGAGATAAATCCTACGGTCACCGCCACACTCAACAAAGTATCCATTTGCCACTGTTTTTTCTCCGCTTCAATCAAGCCTGATGAGAAGCGGCGGCTGCGTTTCGCCATAAACCACCAAGCGTAACCACAACCGATAACATTCACGATGCCGAATAAGGTCGCAATAGAAGCATCGACCTCGCGACCTCCAGACATCAATGCTGATATCGCAGAGTAGAGAGAGAAGCTTACAACCACTAAAATGACGGCTGCTTTTATCGCAATAACGATTGGTTCTAAGACCGCTTTTCCAAATGGGAATACAGATTTTGAAGGCTTGTTAATATAGTAAGAAGCGGCCAGTGACAATAAAGTTAACAGTAAGCTGACCAAAGAGTAAACACCGTCAAACACGATGACAATTGATCCTACAAGCAAGCCAAGTACCATACCACCAGCAGCGAACCCAGATGCCAAAAGGGCTGAAATGGTTAGAATACGGTTTTCGTTTTTGCTTGTCCTGTCACACATAAAAGATGCCTTTGAATTTTAATACCTTACTATTCTTCGCTCATAAGGTAATTT
>NZ_WXWS01000494.1:0-2844 GCF_009904715.1 Vibrio sp. V42_P2S4T144
CGCTTCACCATAGCAAGACGACGCTCTGCCGACCCTTGGTCTGTTGCCGACTGGTTCGGGTTATTACGACGACCTTGACGATTCTTAAACGCTGGTTTTGAGTGCAGCTTTTCAATGTAAGATTCACGCTGTTTTGGTTCATAGCCTGCAAGCTCAATACGGCGAATGCGTTGCTGGATTAGATTTTCAACCTGAACAACCGTGAGCTCTTCATCTCGATTTACAAATGAAACGGCATGACCTTGTTTACCTGCACGGCCTGTACGACCAATTCGGTGAACGTAATCTTCCGCTAGGAAAGGCATGTCATAGTTCACAACGTGAGGTAAATCTTCAATATCTAGACCTCGAGCAGCGACATCGGTAGCCACCATGACACGTGCTTTACCGGACTTGAACTCTTCTAACGCACGACGACGAGCACTTTGAGCACGGTCACCATGACAAACCACCGCTTTGATACCATCAAGTTTCAACTCTTTTACAACGTCGTTTGCGGTCTCTTTGTAGTTCACAAATACCAACACTTGTTTCCAGTTCTTACGACCAATCAGCTCCGAAAGCAGTTCCGTTTTTCGCTCTTGATCAACTGGATATAACACGTGAGCAACTGTCTGTGCTGTCGTATTCGCTCGCTCAACTTCAATACGCTTAGGCTTACGCAGGATATCTTTTGCTAACAGATTTAGTTGGCTCGAAGTCGTTGCAGAAAACATCATAATTTGCGGATCAGTATCCACATCTAGCATGATCTTACGTACTGCGTGAATAAAGCCCATGTCCAAGATACGGTCTGCTTCATCAAACACTAAAAACTCTAAGTGTGCGACCGAGACATTACCTTGTTCAATGTGCTCTTCCAATCGACCAGGTGTAGCCACTAGGATATCTACACCGTTTTCTAATGCCGTTACTTGAGAAGACATTTTACGGCCACCGAAAATCGCAGCCACCGACAGGTTCGTGTATTTCGTGTAAGCTTTGATGTTGTCAGCAATTTGTTCAGCAAGCTCACGAGTTGGAGCCAAGATAAGTGCGCGAGCAGTCTTACGAGAAGCGCTACGGTTACTGTCTAGCAACTGCTGAATCATAGGCAGAGAAAACGCAGCCGTTTTACCAGTACCTGTTTGTGCTGTAGCGAAAATATCATGGCCTTTGCGAGCCATTGGAATCGCCTTCTGTTGAATTGGCGTTAACTTTTCATAACCGCATTCTGCCAGTGCTTTAACCACTTCTGGCGCAAAACCTTGAGATGAAAATGACATTGAGCGTATTCCTTAAACAAACCACTAAAAATAGCTTTAAAAATTTAGCCGTGCACTATACCCGAATTTGAGTGATTTATCTCACTTTTCTCATTGAAATCCTACAAAAGAAAAAACGGTGAGCACAGATATATTAGTGGTTCACCGTTTTCGTTTAACCTTTGCGCGATTTAATGTTTGATGCCAGATAACTGAAGGAGAATTCGCTCAAGCTCATCCCATGGCAACAGCTGAGAATCTATCACTTCTAATCGTGATTCAAAGCCTTCTAAGCTGATTTCATTCACCGACACGACTCGGTTGGCAACATTAAACGCGTAACAACCTTGATCCGTATTGACCACTGCTTTAACACGCTCTGCGGTCAAGTCCGAAAGCATAGAGAAAAGCTTTTCAAAATCAAACTTATACTCTGCCCCAAACAACCACCCACAACTAAAATAACCCTGCCCTTTGTTCTCTTTGCGCACAAAGGCTTCACCAGGCGCCAATTGGAATTGAGGCTCTTGATGAGCGTGGTCATGATGATGTGACTCGATATGGGAAGAAGCGCTGCCGTAAACCCGCTCAATATCCAAGACTTCTATCGGCAACTCACCGTCATGAATAAGCTTACTGAATACTTTTGAAGGGGATTGGTCCGTCACCCAGTCATTAAACACATCAAGGTCGTGGCTGGAACATAGGTCAACCTTACTACCAATAACCACATCTGCACTGTCTAACTGGTCCACGAAGTTTTGGTTAGAAAGATACTTTTCATCACTTAAGTTACGCGGATCAACCAAGGCAATCGTCGCTTTAAGATCAACGTAAGGTTCATACTGCTGTGAGGTAAGCGTCGCGATAACCTGTTTTGGATGACCAAGGCCTGTCGGCTCAATCAATAAACGGTCCGGTTTTTGACGCAATAATGCGGTGATACCTACCGACATCGGCACACCCGCAGTGCAGCACATACAACCACCCGGCACTTCTTTAATCAGCGCGCCTTGGTCGGTCATCAATGCACCGTCGATGCCAATCTCACCAAATTCATTGACCAAAACCGCCCAGTTTTCTTTTTCCGGTTTGTTCTTCAGTAGATTTAAAATCGTGGTCGTTTTACCGACACCCAAAAATCCGGTCAGTATGTTGGTTGGTACTCGATTTGACATGCTTATCTCCGACACGTTAGTGCATTAATGCTCCAGCAAAGTATACGGAGAATGTGACTCGCTTCAACGCTTTTTATCGCACGCATCAAGCTCATTGCGTGATGCGTTGGAACACATTTTTCGAGCTTGTTTGGGTTGACTTATCAACTCTGAACGCTTCATATCAGACAGGTATCTACTGGTATAAATAACGCAAGTAAAAAACGCGATAATAGCGACTACGATGGGAAGAACTCCGAGCGTGTTTTCGAATTTAAGCGCAGCAATAGCCAACGCGAAAACAACGACAGAGATAAGTGCGATTGACTTACTTTTGTTGCTTTTCATAATAACTCGCCTTTCGTAAAGTTAGCCCCTAACACCTCCTGTACTAGAGGAATGCCAGTTTGAACAACATCCAACCTGACTATTCAATGCTACTC
>NZ_WXWS01000649.1:0-2838 GCF_009904715.1 Vibrio sp. V42_P2S4T144
TCCAAAAACAAACTAAAACTAGACACAAAATATTACCAAGCTAAGATATGTGATATTCAGCAAGAAAATGGCTGAATTTATAAAAACAGGATAATTGATAATCATGTGTCTTAGTGACCAGAAGCAATGCTCACCCCTTGTAATATAAGGGCATTATCGCCGTGTAATGATGGACTATTGCCCTGCCACTCTGGCATAAAATTGCAGGAATGATGTATGCAACACAACAGCCTCGTTGCCCGATATGCTCGTGGTAACCTCGTCGTCCAGATCCTTGTCGGTATCGTCTTTGGTATTTTGCTCGCGACAATTTCTCCAAGCCATGCCGAAAGCGCGGGATTAATTGGTAGCCTTTTTGTCGGTGCGCTTAAAGCGATCGCGCCAATTCTTGTGTTTATTTTGGTTGCCGCTTCAATTGCAAACCAAAAGAAAAACCAACACACTTACATGCGCCCAATCGTTGTACTGTACCTGATGGGTACATTCTTCGCGGCGCTATCAGCAGTGGTTCTAAGCTTCCTTTTCCCGACCAATTTAACGCTTGTCACCGGCGCTGAAGGTGCAACGCCTCCTCAAGGTATTGCTGAAATTCTACGCACATTGTTGTTTAAACTGGTCGACAACCCAGTAAATGCACTAGTAGAAGCAAACTACATCGGCATTCTTGCTTGGGGTGTGGGTCTGGGTCTTGCACTACACCACGCATCGGCAACAACGAAGGCCGTATTTGAAGATCTAAGCCACAGCGTGTCTCACATTGTGCGCTTTATCATTCGTCTTGCACCATTTGGTATCTTTGGCTTGGTTGCTTCAACGTTTGCGACAACGGGCTTTAGCGCGCTAGCAAGCTACGCACACCTTCTGGCGGTTCTTCTTGGCGCAATGATGATCATCGCACTCGTTGTAAACCCGGCGATCGTGTTCGTTAAAACCAAACAAAACCCTTACCCACTTGTATTCCGTTGTCTACGTGAAAGTGGTGTAACAGCGTTCTTCACTCGTTCAAGTGCGGCGAATATTCCAGTAAACATGGCACTATGTGAGAAGCTAAAACTGGACGAGGATACATACTCAGTATCTATCCCTCTAGGTGCGACCATCAACATGGCTGGTGCTGCAATCACTATCACAACACTAACGCTTGCAGCTGTGCACACTATGGGTATCGAAGTTGATCTACTGACTGCGCTACTTCTAAGTATTGTAGCTGCGGTTTCTGCATGCGGCGCATCAGGTGTTGCAGGTGGCTCTCTACTACTTATCCCACTTGCGTGTGGCCTGTTTGGTATCTCAAACGACGTAGCAATGCAGGTTGTAGCGGTTGGCTTCATTATCGGTGTGATTCAAGACTCTGCAGAAACTGCGCTAAACAGCTCAACAGACGTTGTCTTTACGGCAGCAGTTTGTAAATCAGAGCAGCAAAAAGCTCAGTAAGACTGACAGAACAAAGAGAAAGGGGAGCCGATGATGGCTCCCCTTTTTTGTTTAATTGCGCTCAATTACGCGGTGACCAAAGCCACCTCTTCAATTGAGAAATGCTTACTTGGCTCAACAAACTCTTGCTGCGCAGCAATAGTTTGCAGCTCCCATTCGCCTGCATGGTACGTTGCACTTAACACCCCGTAGCATGCGTCATGACAATGTTGGAAAGCTTGCTTGGGAGACCAGCCTTTTAAGAGTCCCGCGGTAAAGATAGCTGAAATAAGATCGCCCACGCCAACAGGTTGTTTAGCAAACTCAAATTGAGGACGCTTCGCAAGGTAAATGCCTTCTTGCGTAGCCAATAGCATATTGAAGCTGCCATTTTCTAGGCAGTAAAGGTGCTTAACTAGCACCACTTTTGGACCTTTTTCTAGCGCACGTTGGCATGCGGTGATCGCATCGTCTAGTGAGTGGATTTCCATCTCAGAAAATTGACTTAGCTCGAATTGGTTCGGAACGATCACGTCCGCCATTGGCATCAAACGCGTTAGAAGATTTTCAGCAATGCCCGGAGCCACAATGCAGCCTTTGTCTGGCGCGCCCATTACAGGGTCGCAAACGTAAAGTGCGTTCGGGTTTGCTTGTTTCACTTTCGTCACGGTTTCTTCGACAGCAAGGCACTGCTCTGCGCTGCCTTGGTAGCCCGTCAACACCGCTTGGCACTTTTCCAATGCACCGATGTTACTAAGACCACGAACTAACTCGCTGATGTCTTCAGCCGCAAACGCTCGCCCAGTCCAGCCTTCTTGATACTGCGTGTGGTTAGAAAATTGAACGGTATGAATCGGCCATACTTCGAAGCCCATGCGTTGCATTGGGAAAACGGCACTGCTGTTACCAGCATGACCAAAAGAAACATGAGATTGTATAGAGAGGATACCTTGCATAGTACCTTACCTCTTATTGTAGTTATCGATAGTTCAAAGACAGCGGCAAGCGCCAGTTTTGCGAAACCAGTAGTGTATCCGACAAACCAAGATTCTCTAACTCAATTCTCCTCAATATCTTCAGAGTAAGTTGGAGTGCTGGTTTTCAACACCATCTTCCTAATTTCCATTTTGTCTTTATTCAGTGCGATTTCTAGGGTATCTCCTTCCCTTATCCCGAGCTGAGCCAGGATTGCGCTTGGAATGACTACGGCGGTATCGTCACCGATTTTAACAGGTTGACTTATCATCTTTCGTCCTCCAAATGTCGAAAATGAGTTTTCACGTCATTGGATGTCTAGCCTCAAATACATTGAGCTGACTTGGATTTGGCGTAAATGCCTAAAAACAAAGAGCCTTCCACACCGCGTTTGGGAAGGCTCTTTCAGTATTATTTTTTAATTTGCTAAAGGCTCATGCTTCGCAGCAA
>NZ_WXWS01000072.1:0-2818 GCF_009904715.1 Vibrio sp. V42_P2S4T144
TTGCTAACCAGCCGTCGTGCCTTATGTTCAACTCTCTACTTTTAATTCAGAACAAATTTAAACCAAATACATCTTTCACATCAAATAGCACTTTTTCGGTTTTCTCGCGAGAACGCTCACTACCTTGTTTTAAAATATCAATCAGCTGCGCTTTATCATTCAAATACATAGCGCGCTTTTCTCGAATAGGGCGAAGCATCTCTTGTAAGCATTCTTCTAACACTTTCTTGGTCAAACCATCACCTAACCCACCTCGTCGATAATGGTCTTTTAGCTGTTCGACATAATTTTTATCAGGATGAAAAGCATCGAGGTAGATGAATACAATATTCCCTTCGACTTGGCCTGGGTCCTCAATTTTCAGATGATTGGGATCGGTATACATAGATTTCACTGCCGCGGAAATCTCCTTTTCGGAGGCCCCTAAGTTGATTGCGTTCCCCATGCTTTTAGACATCTTATTTTTACCGTCAGTACTCGGCAAACGAGGTGCATCGCTAAGTAATGGACGGCATTCTCTAAGAACTTCTTTTCCACCCAGATGGTTTATTTTTCTCACGATTTCATTAGTTTGCTCTAACATCGGCAGCTGGTCATCACCCACTGGTACTAGCGTCGCATGAAACCCCGTAATATCAGCAGCTTGAGAAATTGGATACGTTAAAAAGCCTGCGGGAATAGAGCGTTCAAAGCCTTTACTTTGAATCTCATTTTTAACCGTGGGGTTTCGCTCTAATCGTGCGATAGAAACAAGATTACTGTAATACATTGTCAACTCGGCTAACGCTGGAGTTTGAGATTGCAACGTGATCGTAGTTTGAGCGGGGTTGATACCAACAGCCAAATAATCTGCAACGACATTGAGAATATTAGAGGATACCTTTGATGGATTATGCGCGTTATCCGTCAACCCTTGCATGTCCGCGACCAAGATCGTTTGCTCGTGCTCCGTTTGCAATTTGACTCGTTGTTGCAATGAACCAATATAGTGCCCGAGGTGTAATGGACCTGTTGCTCGATCTCCGGTAAGTATAATTTCACGCTGAGATGTATTTTTATGGCTATTCATATTTGTCTCCAAGTATTTAATAGATCGCTACTGGAGATAAAAAGATCAAACACTCTTAGCTACCATCCAGCAGCTTAAGAATGTAAGTATTCCGCGCCGCTCTATTTAGAGCGCCACCAAGAGAAGGTTGTTAATGAAGGGCGAACGTGTATTTTCATGTTTTTTAAACTAACAGCACACACCGCAGAACTCAATCTGTTTTGTACTGAATTAGTGTGAGTGTTCCAACAGCGAATTAAGAGGATTACATTGGTAAAGACATCGCAATGACCAAAACCGCACCAAATACCGAACCAGAGACAAACGCACACAGTACAGTTTTGTTGTGTTTCCTTTTCATTGATGAACTCCTATCCATAACTACGATGACCAGCCCTCACATCTAATACGCATGTGGATGCATCACGACAACGAGTTAACCAACATATCGCACGTAGGACCAGTACCGCTTTGTTAAATTGGGACCTCGTCCATAACTTGGAGTGTAAATGACTCCGGAACCTACAACAGAAGAAAATTTCATTACGTTACTGTCCTACCCTCCGGGTTTGTGGCTTAATAGGCAGCAGGAACACTTTTTTCTTTTGCTGCGGATACTTACATGGAAGCTGTTTTACATCAGTTGCAATTCTCTTTGTCGATAACCGGACCTATCTGTTTGATGTTGGTACTTGGCGTTCTTTTTAAGCGCTTTGGTCTAATCAACGATAATTTTATCGAAGTAGGCTCTAAGCTGGTGTTTCAAGTTACCTTGCCTGCGATGTTATTTGTCAGCATTGTGGCTTCAGAACACGACTTTTCCGCGGCAAGTGGATTCGTCAATTTCGGCGTCATCGCTAGTATTTCGTTTTTCATTTTCACCTACCTTTCCGTCAAACTTCTGTTCAAAGCATCGCCTGACCAAGGCGTTCTCATCCAAGGTGGGTTCCGAGCAAATACAGGTATTATTGGTATCGCTTACGTTGCCAATGCGTATGGTTCTCAAGGTGTGGCGCTAGCAGCGCTCTATGTCGCGGTCACCACATTTATTTATAACGTCCAAGCGGTAATTTGCTTATCGCCCAAGGGGGCAACGTCTGCCTCGCAAGCAGCAAAGATGATGGGCCGAACACTGACTAGGAATCCGCTCATAATCTCCATTGTTCTAGGAATGGCTTTTTATTTACTCGCTATTCCAGTACCGAATGTGGTTATTGACGCAGGAGACTACTTGTCCAAAATGACATTGCCTTTGGCGCTGTTGTGTACGGGTGGCTCACTTGACTTTAGCTTGATGAGAAAAGAGAAAGGTCCATCTTGGTTTGCGAGCAGTTACAAGCTCATCGTAGCGCCAGTCATCATCACCATGGGAGCTTACTTAGTAGGGTTTCGAGGAATTGAGCTAGGTATTCTTTTCTTTATGAACGCCTCTCCAGTCGCTGCTGCCAGCTATGTCATGGCGCGTTCCATGGGAGGCAATGCCACGTTAGCTGCAAATATCATCGCACTCACTACGGTGCTTTCTACCGTGACCTGTACGTTGGGCATCCTATTTCTTAAGTTCTACAGCTTAATATAATTGGTCCGCGATAAAATAAAAACGCTAAACGGCATTGATGTCAGTTACTGGTCGTGATTCGCAAAAGTGAGCTTTCTTACCAGACGAAAAAATTCACTCGCTTCAGATTCCGACAAACAAGAAAAAAACTCTTTCTGTAAATTCGTCATGATTTGATGAACTTGCTTTAAAGCATTTGCTCCCTCTTTTGT
>NZ_WXWS01000373.1:0-2816 GCF_009904715.1 Vibrio sp. V42_P2S4T144
GATAAGAGTGAGGTATGATAATTTTTAACTTAAATAATTATCTACCATTAGATTTTTCAGTTGCAAGCATCATATACCAAGGTGCTATACGACCAAGATAATATATTTATTATAAGTGTAATAGAGTTAAAAAGTCTATTGCGCTTATATGTACTAATTCAGACCTGATCTGACAGTTACCTACTTTTCTACTTGGTGCCTATCTGATTATATCTGGGCTAGTGTAGTGGCATAGTGAATTTGGTCACTTAGTTAGAGGTGATATCATCACCTCATAAGTTAACAGGTGACACTATGAAAAAACGTACAAGATGACTATTTAGCGCAGAATTTAAGTTAGAAGCGGCGCAGTTAGTCCTAGACCAAAACTATTCAGTGACTGAAGCAGCCCAAGCAATGAATGTGGGCAAGTCCACAATGGATAAATGGGTTCGCCAGCTTAGAGAAGAACGCCAAGGGAAAACACCGAAAGCTTCACCTATGACCCCTGAGCAAATAGAAATTCGGGAATTAAAAGAGAAACTGGCTCGCCTTGAAGAACATAATGAAATACTAAAAAAAGCCACGGCTCTGTTGATGTCGGACTCACTGAACAATTCTTGATAATCAAGAAACTCAATCAGAGCTACAGCGTAAAAACATTATGCGAAGTCTTCAATGTTCATCGAAGTAGTTATAACTATTGGCTTAAACGCCCAACGGCAATCAATGCTGAAGCAGTAAAACTTCGTAGCTTGGTTAGCGAGGCTCACACCGCAAGCAATGGCTCAGCAGGAGCGAGAACCATAGCAGATATAGTCACAAATCAGGGCGTAAAGCTGAGCCGATACCGAGCAACAAAGCTTATGAAAACTCTTGGTTTAGTGAGTTGCCAAGAACCAAAGCATCGTTACAGAAAGGCTTCACAAGAACATATTGAAATTCCGAATTACTTAGGTCGTCAGTTTGCTGTTACCGCTCCAAATGAAGTCTGGGCTAGCGATGTTACGTATATTTGGACAGGTAATCGGTGGATGTACTTAGCGGCTGTTATCGATCTTTTTGCCCGCAAAGTGATTGGTTGGTCGATGTCTTTATCACCTGACTCTAGGCTAACAGGCAAAGCTCTTTCGATGGCCTATGAGTCTCGTGGTAAGCCTAAAGGTGTTATGTTTCATAGCGATCAAGGCAGTCATTATACTAGCCGTAAATACCGTCAATTGCTGTGGCGTTTTCAAATAAAACAGAGTTTATCTCGCAGAGGAAATTGCTGGGATAATGCACCAATGGAGCGCTTCTTTAGAAGTCTGAAGACGGAATGGGTGCCAACGGTGGGTTATCGTAGCTTTGCTGAGGCTCAACAAGAGATTACTCGCTACATCATTGGATATTACTGCCAACTCAGGCCACATCAGTATAACGGTGGTCTAACTCCCAATGAGTCAGAGCTATTATATTGGGAAAACTCTAAAACCGTGGCCAATTTTAGTTGACCACTACATAGATTCTTTTCAGCCCAAATTGATTTCCCATCCTCTAATGTCTCTATTGGCGTTTGACCACAACACATTTTTCCTTGATGAGTACGATGATTGTTGTAGTAGTCCATCCATTCATCCAGAGCTTTCTGTAACTCTTTCATTGAATCATACAGTTGTCACTTGGCAGAACTCATTTAATATGGTCTTGTGGAAGCGCTCGAAGATACCATTTGTCCGTGGTGACATCGCTTTAGTTTTCGTGTGGTCGATATCATTGATGGCAAGGTAGAGTTGGTAATCGTGCTGTTCTACACGGCCACAGTATTCAGCACAACGGTCAGTCAAGATTCGCAGCATTGGCAGTTCATTAACCTCGAAGAACGGTAGACCCTTGTCATTCAGCATATCCGTTGCTGTGATTGGTGTTTTTGTCGTATAGAGCTTAGCAAAGGCGACTTTGCTGTAGGTATCAACGAACGTCTCTGATAGATGCGTCCAACACCTTTAAGGTTGCCAATATAAAATGTGTCTTGAGAGCCTAGATAGCCTGGGTGCGCGGTTTCTATCTCACCACAAGCCTTGTCATCATGTTTCTTGCGCTCAAGGGCTGCAACTTGCTCGTCCGTTAGAATGATACTGCTTTCAGCGACCTGTCTTTCCCTGTCTTTCTTGGGCAATAAGGCTCTTTTTGAAGTTTTCTAAGTCATTACGAAGCCAGATTGAACGCACGCCACTTGGATAGATAAATACACCGAGTTTACGTAGCTCGTTGCTTGTTCTAACTTGCCCATGAGATGGGAAGTCGATGGCGCACTTGAGAACGGCTTGTTCAGCTTCACTGTCGACACGATTCTTCAGGTTTGGTGTTCTTCGACTTTGATTAATCAGCGCATCAATATCGCCAGTTTCGACTGGCTCTTGATAGCGGTAGAAAGTGTCTCTAGATACACCCATCACCTTACAGGCTTTTGATACATTGCCGAGTTCTTCTGCAAGATTTAGAAGGCTAGCTTTGTGTTTGATGATTGGATCGCTAGTATGAAGCATGAGAGTTACCTCTTATTGTCTTTGATTACAGATTCAGCACCTTTAATCAAAGTGAGTAACTCTCTTCTTTTCAAATTGAAGTGTCAGATATAGTCGGAACTAATACAACTTATAGGTCTATTTCAAATTCCCTAATGCTAATTTTTAATATTGAATATTTAACGTCAATAATACCGGGAGGTAAGTTTTTGTCTGACAAGATAGGGAAATCTTTAGTAACTTTGTATTTAGAAGTGCATTTGACATTATAGACATAGCTTCTGGTTAATGAGATAAAGCTATTACTACATCCAATTTTTTCGAGTTTTT
>NZ_WXWS01000293.1:0-2805 GCF_009904715.1 Vibrio sp. V42_P2S4T144
GCTGTAGTGAGTCACTTTATTGTACTGGTACGTTGAGCCCATAGCGACTCCCCCAAGGATTGCTTTGCTAGTTGTGACATATAGCTGTCAATAGCATATGTATTTGGAACTACTTAACTAAAAACTCATTCTCAATCACTTAAAACCATTACCTCATAATCGGACTTAGAAAAATGAGCATTTTGATAAGCCCTAACAGCCTTGCTGTTGTCTTTATGGACATATAGGCGCAGTTCTAAGCCTTTTTGTTCCTCCATTTCATGTTTTACCGCATCCAAAAGCAATGACATACGACCCTTGCCTCGCTGTGATTTGGATAAGAACATGCTTTGAATCCACCAGTAATAACCAGCGTTCCAGTCGCTCCACTCGCGAACCGCAGAGACACTCCCTACGGGAGTGTTGTTCTCATCCGCTAAAACCCAATAGGTAGCAATGGAAGGGTCACGGAGTGCGACCAGAATGCCCTTTTCAAGTGTTTCTGGGATCTTAATGCTCCCTTCAGCCTCTCTTGCTTCTTCAGCAGTGAAGTTAACAAGGTAGGGTAAGTCATCTAAAACGGCTTTTCTTACTTTCATCATATCTCTCAAATTTATCAGTGGTTTCTACAGGTTATCAAAGAATAATTGCTTAGAACATACACGGTATGTTCGTTGTGACTAGGTGAGCATGGTAAGAGCGCCGCTTATAAAATAACGTTTAAGCATATATACCTAAATTCAGAAGCGAAGGCATTTTCACGCCAATTAACTACCAATAATAAGGATTGTCGATAGCAGGTAAGCATGTTGGTTTGCCCACAACGTGAGGGATCACTTCACCAACCAAAGATTGGGCAATCCATCCTTCAGGGTAGGATAAGCCTAGCGGAGCTTGAACTACGTCCTGACTGATTGGAGCGAATCCTATTTTTGAGTAAAAGTTGATATCCCCGTAAGTAATGGCAACGGTGAAGCCTTTTTCTTTCAGTGTCGCTAACCCAAATTTGATCAATCCTTGACCTACACCTTGCCCATGACGATCTGTTGCAACGGCCACGAGGGCTAAAAGGAATATGTTTTCACCATTTGGAAACGATAGGCGAGAGAAAATGATGCCACCGACAATGCGTTCACTTTCATCTTGAGCAATAAACACATAAAGATCCTCATCTCTAGTTTGCAAGTTTTAAAATAAAGTACTGATAGGTAAAGTCTTTTGTGGCACTGCGCTCGTAAACTGAAATCTCTTTCTCAATGTCTAGTAACGCTTGGGACACGGGCATAACAGCTTGTAATTCCTCAACTCGGTCTTGCAGCGGTTGCCAGTAGTTTTGCCATGCATCGACGCCTAATGAGAAGTGTTCTATCACGTCGTAGCCATGCTTTTTGAACAGAGCGAGTCGTTTGGGTATCGATTGCATGTCTGGGTAGTCTGCCAGCCAAAACTGTTTTGTCTCTTCGTCGGGAGAGTCAGTTAGCCAAACCAAATCACTCACCATCAAGACGCCATTGTCTTTTAACAGAGGCTTCCATTGTTTTAGTGCGTTCTCCATTCCCATAATGTAGACGCAGCCTTCCGCCCAAATGGCATCAAAACATTTTGCCTGAAATGGCAGTTCCGTCATGGAGGTACAAACAGGAGAAATGCGATCGTGTAACTGTGCGTTTTGGATCTTTTTATCGAGCTGTTCGATGGCAACAGGCTCATTATCCATTGCTGTAATGTGTGCGTTACTGTTGTCAGCTAGTAGTAACGTGGAGATGCCAGTGCCACAACCAATGTCTAAAATATCGGCCATTTTATGAGGCGACATTAATGAAATCGCTTTTAAAGAGTCCTTGTGACTCCCTGGCCCCCATCTTTCTAATGTTGCAAAGACCGTCATAAAGTCTTTCATGTAACTCTCGTGTTCGTTCATATCTTTTGATAACCACTTCAATCTGAGTGCTTCTTTTTCACTGTAACCCTGCTTACTTAACCAGTTTAAGTAAGCACTAGGCGCACTTTGACTAAGAGAATGGTGTAACTCTCTTTGTGGACGTTCCCCAAGTAATGCCAGTAGCAACTCACGAGCGTGGATTTTTTTATCAATTTCATGGTTGAGTTGCGTCAGCCGATTTTCCAATAAGCTTCTACTTAACTTCGCGACTAAGCACTGTTCGCACTCTTTCAATGAGAGTCCTGCGCTTTGAAGTTGCTGAATCAAATACAGTCGCTGCAAATCGTTTTCGCTGTAATAGCGATATCCATTATCAAGGCGCTGGCCGTTAATAAGCCCTAACTTCTCGTAATAGAGTAAGGTGGTGCGAGATATACCCGCCTTTGCTGCCAATTCCGAAATCAAGTACATGTGAGATGAGCCTCAAGTGTTCTTAGTATTTGGATAGTATGAACTGTAGAGTTGTAGACAGGTCAAGTAGGCTCGTTCGAATTTCTCACCAACAGTGGCAGAAATTAGATGATGTTGAGTCTTACTTAAGGCTTTGAGTCAGTTGCTAGCAGTCAATGCTCAATACCAGACCTTACTTATTGATGACTAAATTAGCAAAGTTATTAGCCATAAACATTGCGACCCGAAAGCATCCCAACATGTTTGCCGTTAGCGTGTTTTATTAGATCCTTTCAAAACTAGGATCCATGGTGCCGTACGACTCTATTTTTAGGGTATAAAATCTAATTTAAGTGCGAAGAAACTTTTGATTTAAAGCGGAAGAGGTAGGCGTATTTACGGTGTGTGAGAAAGCTAGGAACAATAGAACAATTCAGATATATTGAAACAATATTAAAAGAATTGCTACAACACGTAACTAGATTAACGTGGGC
>NZ_WXWS01000595.1:0-2802 GCF_009904715.1 Vibrio sp. V42_P2S4T144
CATCAGGAAATGCCGATACTGTGCTAACGGAAGAAGCTCTCGGGGAAGTGTTCAATACTCAAGTCAAAAAGGTCATCGTAGATGAGCAACCTTATTTAATCTTTGATTAGTATTTAGGGACAACAAAAAACGACCTACTTGAGGTCGTTTTTTTTAATCGAGATAGCCAAACTCAACGCTTATTGAGTTAACGGTTTTAGATCTGCTGGGCGGTAGTAAACAGATTTGAGTACTTTGCCTTTACGAATGGTTTTACCTTCCGATACGAAATCTTCGGCGCATTTCGCGATGATGTATTCACCTTTCTGCACCGCCATCAACTTGATGCCTTGTTCCGCGTAGAATGCTTCTGTTTCTGAGTACTCTTGCTCGTTACGGCATACTTTGCTCATGTTGCTTGAATGGACTTCATCCCAGCAAGGAATAAATTCGATACCACGGTTTACCGCAACGTTTAATAGAAGATCAATTAAGTAGCTGATCGCCAGGTTGTCTTCTACTTTGCTGTGGCCAAGATGAACGAGACGGCCCATTAATACATACACGCTGTCTACGATGGCATCTGCTTGCTCAGTTTTACAATCTGCTTCTGCTAGCTCTGTTAGCTCTTCGATCGCCAAAGAGGTGTGTAGTGTGTCTGCTTGCGTATCAAGGCTTGCAGCGTCTGCGACTGGTAAGTCGAACGTACTACGGAACTCGGTGATATCACGGTATAAGTGATCAAAAATCTCTTGGGTTAGCTTTGACAGTTGCATTCTAATTTCCATTGAATCGATTGAAGCGGCAATGATACCAAACCGCACTTTGAACCCCAAGGGCATTGCATCTAACTGGTGATAAATCTGCCTTTGGGAATGGTGGTGCTTAACGAAATAGGTAAGGGAACAGCTTTTTACGTTCTTCCTCTGAAAGGGCGGAAACACGAGCGATGTTCGTATCGGGAATGGATTCAGGATCAGGATAGTGTTTTAGTACCTTTTCCATACTCTCTTCGCGAATCAAATGGAAGATCGGGTAAGGAGAACGATTGGTTAGGTTTTCGTCGTCTTCAGGCCTTGCGCCGCCAAAACAGTAATCAGGATGGAAAGTCGCTACTTGGAAAACACCTTCCCAGTTTTGCTGCTTAATTAATCCTTCAACCCAATCTATGCAAAAGTTGTAGTCCCAGAAATCTTGTAGCATGTTGGGAACCACAACCAACGTGGTCTCAAGTTGTTCGGGTTCTGTGTTACTCAGCTCAATCAGCTGCAATAAAATATCTTCTAGAAGCGCTTCTTCTTGAGTCGCTTCACTAACAAAGATTTTGATTTGTTTATTACGTTGCGGCTTGGCAGCAAATGGACAAAGGTTGAGACCGATTACTACATCGTTGAGCCATTGATCGACCTGTTGAGTGATCGCTTCGATATCTGTGTTTTGTGTTGAACGCGTTGACATACGACTTTCTGGTTTTTATTAAAGTAGCGCAAGCATAGCAGAGTTGGTTATCCAAGTAACCAGAGAGGTATTACGCAAATGAGCGTACCTTAGCTACTCTTTAAACTCGCAGCGTCAGGTGTTTGGTCAGTATGCTTTCTTTTGGCAATGTGTTTCAAATACGCAATTGCAGCAAACATCGCTAGGTAGACTGCGCTTCCTCCCATAAGAACACTCGACCAACCACCATGTTGCCAACAATAAAGAAGTAAGAATCCTCCTAAGCTACCGCCTACGTAGTAGTGTACTAAGTAGAGCGCTGTCGCGGTGGCTTTGGCGCGAGTGGCGTTCTGACCGACCCAACCGTAGGCGAGGGTATGAGTAAAGAAGGCACCAAAACTTATCAGCAACAACCCAAATAGCATTGCAGTCAAGCTTTCAACCGCCGCAATCCACATCCCCGCCATGCTCACTATCGCGCCTAAGAACATACCGAGGATTGATGAATAACGTTTACTCCAGTGGCCTGCGCAACGAGAGGAGAAAGTCCCTCCCAAGTAACAAATAAAGATCAGTGAGGCCAACCCGACGGGCACATTGTGAGGTTCACTCACCAGACGGAAACCCATGACGGAGTAAAGGTTGACGAACAAAGCAAAGTTGAGTCCTCCTATCAGCATTGCGAACCACACGCGTTGGTTTTTAAAATGACCAATAAGCGCACGATTTTGATGGCGCAAGCTGCTTGATGACGGGGTGAAGTTGCGCTGTGTTGGCAATAAATAGTGAACGCCAATGACACCAAGAAGAGTGAACACCATCATAACTTCAATGGCGACATCAACACTGAAATTGTCCGCCAATAAGCCGCCGCTAATACGCCCTGCAATACCGCCTAATGAGTTAGCCGCAATGTACGTTCCAATTGCCATCGAGAAAGCGTGCTTGTCGAGCTCTTCTGCCATGTAAGCCACGGCGACTGCAGCAAAAGCTGCGAGCGCGACACCGATCAGTGCTCGACATACCACCAAAAACAGAAATGAGTCACCAAATAGCATCAAAGCGGAAAGGGTAGGAATCGAAAACAGACCAGCCATCATGACTGGCTTTCTTCCCACTGATTCTGACAACACAGCCATTGGAACGAGGCTAAAAGAGAGAGCGAGTGTTGAGGCCGCAAATAACCAGTTCACTTGCGTTTCTGAGATCGTGAAAATTTGAGCAAAAGTGGGCAGCATTGGCTGTAGTAGGTATAAATTTGAAAAAACCAAGAAGGAACCAAGCGCTAGCGAGAGCGTAATGCGTTTGTATTCCGGTGTGCCAAAACTGACCATGAATCCTGCCTAATGTGAGCAAATGGAGAGACTGTGATCAATCTATCAGTTC
>NZ_WXWS01000593.1:0-2794 GCF_009904715.1 Vibrio sp. V42_P2S4T144
TCTATTCAGACAGGAATATACCGTGGATAAATATCAAGCAGCTTATGCTAAGCGTCTAGAGAAACTAAATGGGGATCCATCTCCTAAAACGATAGCCCGCCTTTCGGCTTGGGATGCGTTTTTTAACAAGGAGTACGAGCTCCAAGACTTGGAATACCAGCTATCGGACGCTGCGCACCAGCACTATGAACAGTCGCATGCGAAGAGCGACATTAGCTTCAAAGAATTCAAACGAGCGTTCTATTATGAATCCATCAAAATTTACAATTTAACTGATGGCGCTTCTATCCAGAAAGTATTCACCCCATTACTTTTGCTTACAACGCTCTGGATAGTGTTTGTATGCCTATTTAACAAGTGATCATCAAACTATTCCAACAACGATCAGTATGGGACGACAGGTATGGCTCTATGTAAGGGGGCTAATTGGCTCGGTCTCCTTCACTAAATTAGCGACTCAATTACCCGCAATTCCATAGGCTAAAAGTGACAAGGGCATCCGTTGATGCCCTTTTTATTCAAAGGAACGCAACCTAGACCTTTGGCCCACTTGGGTATAAAACCATTATGCGTTAAGCTGCACGCTATTATCCGATTGATAAAGAGTGGAGCGAAGTGATGGAAAAAGTAGGCTCTCGAGCATTGATTGTCGAAGGTGGAGCCATGCGAGGCGTATTTTCATGCGGCATACTCGATCATTTTCTTGCTAGCGAGTTCTCTCCATTTGATAGCTTTTGGGGAGTGTCTGCGGGTGCTAGCAACTTGGCTGCCTACTTAGCTAAAATGCCCGGACGTAACTTAAAAATCTACCTCGATTACAGCTTAAGAAAAGAATTTATCTCTCCATCTCAACTTCTACGTGGTGGTGATATGATGAACTTAGACTGGATGTGGAATGTCACCCTCGAAGAACTTGGCATCGATAAATCTGCGCTCAAAGCCGATTCACGAGCTTTCTTTTTAGGCGTGACGCGTCAAGACAATGGGCAAGCGGAGTACCACCTTCCTGATGTCGACGACTTGGCAGAAACAATGAAAGCCAGCAGCGCACTGCCTGTACTTTACCGAAATGGCGTATCACTGAACGGAATTAGATACGTTGATGGTGGCGTCTCAGACGCACTTCCTGTTGCAGAAGCAATAAAGCGAGGAGCCAAAAAGATTATGGTTTTACGCAGCCAGCCCGCAAGCTATCAAAAGCCAAGAGGAAGATTCAGCGCCCTAACTAGGAGGATGTTGAAAGAAACGCCCGGATTAATTGAACCGATGTTGACACGTGAAGTTCGCTACAATCAGACCTTAGCGCTGATCAACAACCCACCACCTGGTATCGAAATCATTCAAGTGTGTCCTCCTGAAACATTCAAGTTGAAACGGCTGAGTCGATCGCCAGCACCACTGCGTCATGCTTATGAGTTAGGAATTGAAGCAGGAAAGGAAGCCATCATACGATGGAGTCAGAAGTAGAAAAAAGCCACGTGGATTAAACGTGGCTAACGCAAATTCGATGGCAGTGGATTATCGTATTTGCTTCTGGTCGAGCCCAATATTCAGGCTCAAAACTGTTTTAATTTGCTCGCTAACTGAAAAAGCGAGTAGGCAGTCCAAACTAGTAAGTTTCAAACAACCCAGAGTTGTAATCTTGGATGGCTTGTTCTATCTCTTCCATGCTATTCATGACAAAAGGGCCATAATGCACCACGGGTTCATTAATTGGCTCACCAATAAAGATCAGTGCACCACTCTCTTTTTCGGCCTGCAATTCAACCCATTCACCTTTCGATAAAATGGCCATTTCGCCTTGATTGATCTCACGACCTTTTAATTGAATACGACCTTTATAGACATAGAGCATCATGTTGTTGTCTTGATCCGTGTTCAAATTCAAAGCTTGCCCCCCCATCGCTCTCCAATCGGCTACCGTGGCAGCAACACCTGTCTCTGTTAGCGGCCCCTGAATTCGTTCGTTGTTTATAGTCATATGACCCGCAATCAAACGTACAACCCCCGTATTCGGAGTATCAAACTCAGTGATCGTTTCAGGTTGAAAGTCATGATATTGAGCTGGCTGCATCTTATTTTTCGCAGGCTGGTTAATCCAAATTTGGAAACCATGCAATTCGCCTTCCTTCATAATAGGCATTTCGCTATGGATGACGCCTCTTCCTGCCGCCATCCACTGTGCACCACCGGAACGAAGCTCACCAACATTATCCATATGATCACGATGCTGGAAATGACCTTTCAACATATAAGTAAGCGTCTCAATACCTCGGTGCGGATGCGGAGGGAAACCGCCGATATAGTCAGCGCGGTCTTCTGATTTGAGTTCATCCATCATCAAAAATGGAGAAAAACTAGCATGATTGAAACCCGCTACTCGGCGAATTTTCACTCCATCACCATCAGCAGTAGGTTGCGCAGGAATAAGCTGACGAATTTCTCTGAATGTACTCATACTAGTTCTCCTAGTTTATCTTTGTGACCGCTTGCAAATCGCATGTTTAATCTATGGCTATCTATAAGGTTCTATTTTAGGTTGATGAGCTAAAATTATGAGCCATACTATTCGTTCTACTTATTCAACTTTTTCGAACAATACAATTTATCGAGTTAATAATGAGCACATTTAATTTATCTAAAATAAATGTAGCTATTTTCTAAACAAGGTGTATAGTGTGCCTTGGCTCTTAGAAGAGAGCTGTTAATGCAACATTTAGTTTAAGTTTCCTCTCAGTAAAATCTTGAATCCCCAATTCAGACACCTGCGTACAACTTCCTCTTGATTGAACAT
>NZ_WXWS01000680.1:0-2794 GCF_009904715.1 Vibrio sp. V42_P2S4T144
GCCTGCAGATCAAATTCATTTAAGTGGCCCTACCATGGGGACTTCTTACAACATCAAGTATATCGAGCAAGATGGTATTCCAACGCCAAAAGCGATGCAGACAGAAATTGATCGCTTATTGGAAGAGGTTAATGACCAAATGTCGACCTATCGTGACGACTCAGAGTTAAGTCGTTTTAATCAGCATCAAACGAGCGAGCCATTTACAGTTTCGACACAAACAGCAACGGTAGTGAAAGAAGCAATTCGCCTTAACGGTCTTACTTTAGGTGCATTGGATGTGACGGTCGGCCCTCTAGTTAACCTGTGGGGGTTTGGTCCAGAAGCTCGTCCAGATGTAGTTCCAACCGATGAAGAACTCGCTTCTCGCAAAGCAAATACCGGTATTCACCACCTATCTGTTGATGGTAATACACTGTCCAAAGATCTTCCTAACTTGTACGTCGACCTATCGACGATTGCGAAAGGTTGGGGGGTTGACGTGGTTGCTGACTACCTTCAATCTGAAGGGGTACAGAACTTTATGGTCGAAGTCGGTGGTGAAATGCGTCTCAAAGGTGTCAATCGTGAAGGTGTGCCTTGGCGTATCGCAATTGAAAAACCGACCGTTGATGAACGTTCAATTCAAGAAATTATTGAACCAGGCGACATGGCAATTGCAACAAGTGGTGACTATCGTAATTACTTTGAGAGTAATGGTGTGAGATACTCTCATATTATTAATCCACGAACAGGCAAACCAATTCATCATAAAGTGGTGTCTGTAACGGTATTAGATAAATCGTCGATGACTGCTGATGGTCTTGCAACTGGTCTTATGGTGCTAGGTGAAGACAAAGGCATGGCAATTGCGAACGAAAATAATATTCCTGTTTTCATGATTGTGAAAACGGAAGATGGTTTTAAAGAGTTGGCTTCGGAAGCATACAAGCCATTCATGAAGAAATAACAACAGAAGTGAGCATGTTTTTATGAATACATTTCTAATTACCTTTGCTGTGTTTGTCGCGGTAATCACTGCAATGGCTGTCGGATACATTTTCCAAAAGAAAGTCGTGAAAGGTAGCTGCGGTGGCCTAGGGGCAGTTGGCATCGAAAAAGTGTGTAATTGTCCAGAACCCTGCGATGCGCGTAAAAAACGTGAAGCGCGCGAGGCTGCGCGTGCTGAGAAATTGGCGGCGTGGGAAAAAGATAGAATTGCTTAGTATTGGTTAATCGTACTAAGAAAGTGATAAAGCTCAGCGTTCTGCTGAGCTTTATTTTTAGGTAGCTAACCAAAACTCAGATGTCCGAGAAAGAGCCTAATACCATGTTTTGTTGTTTCTTTCTCTCATGTTACAGAGCAAGACCACACCGATAGTCATTAGGACGAAGAAATGATTTGGTTACGTCCGTTCTCTTTGGCCATGTAAAGTCGCTCATCCGCCACTTTTATTTGTTGTTCCAGCTCCCCCTCGATGTTGCTTACACCAATACTCGCGGTCACAAGAATGTTTTTGTCCAAATAAGTTATTGGCGTTTTTTCTATGCGCTGTCTCATTTGTTCTAAGCGTGTTAGAAAGCCGTCATAGTCGCCACTGGCTTGAATACAAAACTCCTCGCCACCAAGCCTAGCGACAATATCATTTGGAAAATAGATTTTTAGAATATTCGCTATCATGACTAGCACTGCATCGCCGCCCTCATGTCCGTATGTATCATTTACTTGCTTAAAGAAATCGATATCAAGCATCGCGATGTTTCTTTGAGCGTTTTCTACATGGGGCTGCTCAAACAGAAAGCGGCGGTTCCATAAGCCCGTTAGCGCATCTTGATTTGCCATTTTAAACAGTTCAGATGTTGCGTCTTTGATATCTAACAGTTGGTGAATACGGCAAAAAAATTCTTCTTGATTAAATGGCTTGTATAAAAAGTCATTGGCCCCTGCTTTTAGAAACCTAGCCGTCATGGTCTTAGAGTTACTACCCGACAAGCCGAGAATGGCTAATTGATTTTTATCCCACTTCCGACGTAATTCACGCACCATAGTAATGCCATCTTTAACGGGCATATCATGGTCGGTTAAAACGAGAGTGATATCTGGATTTTGCTCGACAAGCTCTAGGGCTTTTTGCCCATTGTCAGCTTCCAACGTCTGAATATATTGATGCTCCAAAAGTTGGGCAATGTGTCTTCTTACGGTGTGTGAATCATCAACGACTAAACATTTGTGTTGTTGATTGTTGGTTAGTCGCTTGAGGAGTGGTAATAGATAGGAAACGGACGCCATGCTGTCTTTCAAAATATAGTCGAGGACACCTTTTGCAAGCATCTTTTCGCGAGTGTCTTCTTGAAATCGAGCCGTTAAAACAATGACACGATGACCATGTTCCAAAACGAGGTCAATAATCTCGCCATCTTGAGCATCCGGTAAACAATAGTCTAAAACCGCACAGAAGAGGTCCTGTGCTGAAGATAACAAGTTCTTTGCCTCCGCGTAGCTTTCCGCTGCGATGACCTCATAACCAGCTTGGCTTATTGTTTGGCAAAGAAAGTTTTTAAATGCACGACTATCTTCAACAACCAGAATCTTATTACTCAAGCGCAGTCCCCAAAATTAATTGTTTAAAATCAATGATAACTAAAATTAAACTTATCGCCATCAAAAAACACATGTCAACCAAAAGTAGAACAACTACTCAAATGTTTGACACGCATCCGTTAACATCACATCATTATTCCTGTCTTAGTTATATAATTATGTTTAGCTAACGTAGGGAGAAAGTAGTATGGAAATGCATCAACATGGTATGGC
>NZ_WXWS01000330.1:0-2781 GCF_009904715.1 Vibrio sp. V42_P2S4T144
TTCATACACAACTCTAAACATAACACTTCCATTAAAATTTCTAGATTTAATACGGCAAAGTATTAAGAACACTAAGCCAGGTGAATAGCTGAATAAAGCAACATAGTAGAGCGTAGAGCAACATGAAAAGCAAAGTGTAAACGCACTAAATCACTCCGATTCGATTAGTCATGCACACATTCAAAGATTTCGTATTGCCGTTTAACATTGGCTGTTACTTTTCCCCAATGTGAGGCTTGAACTCTTTCCTGATGTTGTTTAAAAGAGGCTTTGTCGACGAACTCCTCATAGACATCAAAACGAAACGGATTAGTCGAGCTTTGAGTCACAAGAAAACTAAGGCAGCCCGGCTCTTCTAACGTGAGCTTTTGTGAGTTATTAACGCATGTTTTACTAATTCTAGATCCTTTTCCGGAACTAAAATAAAGCCTTTCAATGTAACTTTCGACATATCATCCTCCCGCCCCTATCGTGTAGCGTTTCGTTAAGAAGTAGCCAACACGCCCTCAATCTCAACCATCATATCGCAAATGTGAATCTCACCATGAATTAAATGCCACGTGTTAGGAATCTATTTCTAATGCCCTATCGACTTACGAGCATAAGGTTATCTCTACCCTTTCTTTGCCTTTACCGATGTTCTTGCGTTTTAATTGAATTTGGCCGACTTCTGATGTGCGCTTTAAGTGAGTGCCACCGCAAGGCACTTGCGCAAACCCATCCACTCTCTAATCCCTTCTTTCACTCTCTTGATCGGAAAAGTCACTAATAATAACTGAATCAGAGTTAATCAAATCTTGCACATCAGTTTCAATTTCTTTCAATAGCGGGCCAATACTTTCAGACCACTCGAAATCTATGCGACTCTTATTTTCAGAAATATGCGCGCCTATCTTAACAATGCCTTCCCGACGCTGATAAAACATCTCGAGCACCACTTCAGCCGCAAAGTGTAGCTTCATTAAGGCGTATCTACGCTTCCAATCAATATTCGTAGTTACAATGTCACCAAGAGCAAAATTTGGAGAGGATTCCAATGTGTAAATAAGTCGAACACCTAACTTTTGAGCAATCAAAACCGGAATACCATTAATCGTTCCTTTATCACTATCTTGGCCTCCAGACTCTGCAAAGAAGATAGTCTGGTCCAATTCAACCTTATTTCCGTCTACATTGCTCACTCTTGAGTTAAGTTCTGTTTGGTAGGGATTAACCCAAAATAATTTCTCGCTCATGCTGCTATCCTTGCAGTAAGTCCTATCTTTGATAGTACATTCAGTGACCACCAAGTCAATTCAAGAAACCTCACCGTCAAATGTAAGGCTGTGTATAGAGCACGAGCAGGCTAGACCTATTAGATGCGTTTAAGGCCGGATACTAAACGCTGTCTAGGGGTTTAGCTAACAACCCGTAAATTGCGGAATCTGAGACTACTCCATTCACTTCCCAACGCTGCCTTAGGAAACCTTCCTTTATAAAACCTAACCGTTCCAAGACTTTACCTGAAGAAGTATTGTCTGGATCTATCTCAGCCTCGATTCGACGTAGATTCAGTGTTTTGAATGCGTGTTCGATTAATGCAGTTCCCGCCTCTAATACAATGCCTTTACCCCAGAAATGACGACTAACGCCAAAGCCAATTTCTGCGCGCCTAGACTCTTTCACGTGATTAAACAGCATTATCTTACCCAGAAGTTGGCCATTGCTCTTTAGGAAGATGCCTAGTGTCACTTCTGTATTGCTATTCATGGCCTGTGTACTCTTGGCTATAAATGTCCGCGCTTCTTCAATTGAAACCCAAGGGCCAGAGTTCCAATATTTCATGACCTCATGGTCTGAGAAGATGTCAAACAATTCGCTTGCATCATCTTCAACTAGCTCTCTTAGAATTAATCGTTCCGTTTCAATCTTTGTTACTAACATTTTGGGGTCAGCCTTTTGGTTTGTTATTGGTGACGAAAATCCAATAAAAGTGTGAGACACGTAATACAAATGATTTCGTATGAGACTTTTAAACAAGCTCAACGCACGGCAAAAGCGCCACGTGTAACGATTCTATATTGAAGCAAATGTTAGACATTCAAGTGCGTCAACAAGTAACCGCTGAACGCATCAAAGCTTGGAGTGAGTTGATCATAAGTCCTAAACTCAGGCTCAAAATAGTCCATATACTTTATTATCGCTTAGTGACGATTTCCTTCAGTACTCTGGCTGGGTTGCCACCAACAACGACATTGTCTCCAAAACTCTTCGTAACGACTGCGCCAGAGGCTACCACCACGTTGTTCCCAAGTGTTACGCCAGGGTTGATTACGGCATGGCCACCTATCCAACAATTGTCACCAATGTTTATGGGCTTTGCTAGCTCTAAACCACTGTTCCTCTCGATAGGATCTAAGGGATGAGTCGCAGTATAAATGCCAACTTGAGGCCCAAGTAAACAGTTATCACCAAACTTAACTTCCGCAACATCCAAAATCACACAACCAAAATTAGCGTAAAAATTATCTCCAACGTGAATGTTGGATCCGTAGTCGCAATTGAAAGAAGATTCAACATGAATATCGTCACCTGTTGTGCCGAACAAGTGCTTAGTTATTTCAACTCGCTTTTGTTTATGCTCAACAGAGGTAGCATTCAATTTTTCAGTTAGTAACCTAGCGCTCAACCTTAACTTTAATAACTCTTCATCACTTGGGTCATAAAGCTCACCTGCTAACATTTTCTCTTTTTCTGACATAAAACTTGGACTCCAATACCAATTTTCTTACAACGCTACAT
>NZ_WXWS01000150.1:0-2778 GCF_009904715.1 Vibrio sp. V42_P2S4T144
TGTGACATTGAAGTCTCCCGTGAAATTAATATTGTATCCAATCCATTTTACTTTAGTAGTTTATTGTTTTTCTGGCACAAACCAACTAGGAAAGAAGGTTTTGAGAAGTAGAGTGAAATAAAAGGCATCAGTTGATGCCTTTTTGAGCCATTTGGTGAGCTTATTGGGAAACTTTGCCATCTATGGCGCGTTGAATACCAAGTGGGTTCGACGCTTTTAATGAATCCGGCAATAAAGATTCTGGCAAAGCTTGATAAGCGACCGGACGCAACCAACGATGAATAGCCTCCGCACCGACAGATGTTGAGGCAGAATTGGTTGAAGCCGGATATGGTCCACCATGAACCATAGCGTAACCAACCTCGACGCCAGTTGGCCAACCGTTGAATACAAGGCGTCCGGCGATTTCTTCCAAACTTGGAAGCAGTTGCTTGGCTTGTTCTTCGTCTTCAGCGGTAGCGTGAAGGGTTGCGGTGAGCGATCCAGTCAGTGAATCACTCAGTTTCAACATGTCATCGAAATCTTCACAGATTACGATTAACGATTGAGGACCAAATATTTCTTCCTCCCATTGCGGGTTTTCACGCCAGTTTTTACTGTCCGTCACGAACAGTGCTGGTGAGACATTGGTCGCTTCTGCTTGTTCAGAACGAGTGACGTTAATGCCTGTTTCGGAAGCTCGCTTATCCACTTCGGATTCATACGTTTCTCGGATTCCTTGCGTTAGCAAAGTGGCCGTTGATTGTTGTCGAATTAACCCTTGAGCGATTTCGATAAAGGCTTGCGTTTCTGGGCTATTCAAGACAAATACAACGCCTGGTTTTGTACAAAATTGTCCACAGCCCAAAGTCATAGAAGCCACAAACTCTTCAGCCAATGAGGCGTTTGCTCGTATGGCTGAAGGGA
The DNA here is from genome assembly GCF_009904715.1 of Vibrio sp. V42_P2S4T144. Lineage (NCBI taxonomy): Bacteria > Pseudomonadati > Pseudomonadota > Gammaproteobacteria > Vibrionales > Vibrionaceae > Vibrio > Vibrio sp. V42_P2S4T144. Next base: position 907 of record NZ_WXWS01000150.1, read on the forward strand.
GAATAAATGTTGGGTTAATCGCCCCTAGTTCACCATAGAAGGGGATTGGCTCTGGTCTTTGCTGAGCTAGATTGAACAGCGCACGGCCACCACCGACGGAGCCTGTAAACCCAACCCCTTTAATTTTTGGATGGGTAACGAGTGCTTGGCCAAGTGCGCGTTTGTTGCCTTGCAATAGCGTGAAGATGGCTTGCGGTAAGCACTCTTTCTCCAGTGCAGCCTCAATACACTCTGCAACAAGTTGACTGGTGCCAGGGTGGGCGGTATGGCCTTTTACAATCACAGGACAGCCAGCTGCCAGTGCCGAAGCCGTATCACCACCTGCCGTAGAAAATGCGAGCGGAAAATTAGACGCACCAAACACGGCGACAGGGCCAATTGCGATTTGCTGACGGCGAATATCTGGTTTTGGCAGTGGTTGACGGTCTGGGTTTGGCGTATCGAAAATTGCTTGATGGTGATTACCCGATCTCACAACCTCGGCAAATAGTCTTAATTGGTTCGCGGTACGTCCTATTTCACCGCTTAAACGTGCTTCGGGAAGGGCAGTTTCTAAATGAGCACGAGCAACGATTTCTTCACTCTTCACTTCCAATTCAGAGGCGATAGAGCAAAGTAAGCTCGCTCGCTTTGCATTGCTTAGTTGGCGAAACTCACGCGCAACGCTTTGGGCGGCTGAGGCGGCTTGATTAACTTCTTGCTCTCCATGTACCGGAAACGCTATAGGTAGAGGCTCACCAGTAAAGGCGTTGACTGCGTAAAAAGTGGTTGGTTCTTGTGGGTTCATCATTCTTCCTTACTATCCTTATTACTTCACTTCAAATCCGTACGCATATGGGTCTTCATCGTCTACCCATATCGTGTTGTGACCGTATACTTGTGCCCATCCTTCAATGCTTGGCAAAATAGCGGCTTTGCCATTCACTTCGGTAATGCCTTCTATACGTCCTTGAAATAGGCTGCCGATGATACTTTCGTGAACAAAGTCTTCTCCTTGATTGAGTTTGCCTCTTGCATGCCATTGCGCCATGCGTGCACTTGTGCCCGTACCACATGGCGAGCGATCCAACGCTTTGTCACCGTAAAACACAGCATTTCGAGCGGTGGCGTTTTCTTGAGTGGGCTCTCCGGTCCATAGCACATGAGAAACACCGCATACTGTTGGATCTTCTGGATGTACGCACTCAACCGCTCGAGATACCGCTTCGCGAACTTTTGGTGAAAGCATCAAAATTTCATCTGGAGAGTAGTGTTCAAGTCCGGCGTAGTTTTCTTGAGGATCGACGATTACGTAATAGTTTCCGCCATAAGCAACATCGACAGTGAGCTCACCTAAGCCCTCTATGTCCACGGTTACGTCTTGGTGGGCAAGGTAAGCCGGTACGTTAAATATCTTTACCGACGTGACCTTGTCACCTTTTGTTTGGTAGTGCACTTCGATTTGTCCTGCTGGGACATCAAGTATCAAACGACCTTCTTTTTTGGGAGTGATAAGGCGATTTTCGATAGCGGTGGTGACGGTTCCAATGGTGCCGTGGCCACACATTGGTAAGCAGCCACTGGTTTCAATAAACAGAATAGAAGCGTCTGCGTTATCACTGCAAGGAGGCAAGACAACTGACCCCGACATCATTGAGTGTCCGCGAGGCTCAAACATGAGTGCCTGACGAATCCAATCATAATGCTCAAGAAAGTATTGGCGCTTTTCGCTCATGGTATTGCCTTCGAGTGGAGGCACACCGCCTGCTACCAGCCTAACTGAGTTGCCGCAGGTGTGGGCATCAATACAGAAAAAAGTTCCTTGTCTCATTTTTCGCTCCTTGCTGAAAAAATGGTTGAATTAAGCAATAGTGATGTTAACGTAATGTAAAA
>NZ_WXWS01000197.1:0-2770 GCF_009904715.1 Vibrio sp. V42_P2S4T144
GATTAATATAGAGTCGTCCTTGCATCAATAGACGTTCTTGTGGAGCGTCGTTTAACGGAATTATTTTTTGAAATTCCGGGCGATCGCTCATTTTCAGCTGATGCGTGAGCATTCTATCCAATTTTGCATGTAACTGGTCGTGAGCATTCGGGCCATACCAAATGCCGTTGTAAAGAAGATAAAACTTAATCGCCACTTCCCAATGTTCTATCTGATTTGATTCTGTATTCCTCAACACCAAATCGACAGCACCAATGGTCTTACCTTCAGCGTCGTTTAACTGAATTTCTTCGGCAATAATCTGATATCGTTCTGAATTAGAAAGAGCCGCAGTGCATAGGTGCTGATATAAAAAACCCAGTCTCGGATTACCATTGTATTGTTCTGAGCTATTCAAAGGTTTGACCGAGACATCTTCTAAGGTTGCAAACGGAGGGCGTAACTTGAAAAGAGGAGGTGAAGTGGCGATCCATTGGTAAAAGCGTTGCAGTTGGTTCATCCGTATCCCTAAATGTATGGTGAGGCGACAAGCTTTGTTATTGTAACTAAATTTGCTTTTGAGGGTAGGGTGGCTAGCATCGATATTAGGGTTCGAGATACACTTTAAATACCTAAATGATATCAAGGTGCCAGATGTCAAAACGTTGTTGTATCAACTAGGCTGCACTCTTTTGTCTGATTCCATCGAGAGGTTATTTAGGTTTACATGCGCTAGAAATTGGAAGTAATAATGAATAACTTAAAGCTAGAACAGATTCTTAATGACAAACTGTCACCGCAGTTAATTAAAGATTACGCACCAAACGGGTTACAGGTAGAAGGGACGCCAGCCGTAAAGCGTATTATCACTGGCGTAACTGCCTCCCAAGCCTTAATCGATAAAGCGATTGAGCTTAATGCAGACGCATTACTCGTTCATCACGGTTATTTTTGGAAAGGTGAACCTGAGCCAATTCGTGGCATGAAAGGTAAACGAATTCGTAGCCTGATCAAAAATGATATCAACTTATACGGTTATCACCTTCCTCTAGATATTCATCCAGAGCTAGGCAACAACGCTGAATTAGCTCGCTTACTTGAAATCGAAGTAGAAGGTGGGCTTGAAGGGCACCCTCAGTCAGTTGCTATGTTTGGGCGCTTGAAAAAGCCGATGTCTGGTGTTGAATTTGCGAGTAAGATCAACCAAGTTCTTGATAGAGAGCCTCTGCATATCGCTCCAGAGAATACCGATAAGATGATTGAGACAGTCGGCTGGTGCACTGGTGGAGGGCAGGATTTCATTGAACTTGCTGTACAGCACGGGCTGGATGCATTTATCTCTGGAGAAATTTCAGAGCGCACCACTTATACCGCTCGTGAAATGGACATTCATTACTTTGCTGCAGGTCATCATGCTACTGAGCGTTATGGTGTTCAGGCCTTAGGCAAATGGCTAGCGGATGAATACGGCCTACATGTGGAGTTTATCGATATTGATAATCCGGTTTAACGTTCGCTATTCGTAACGTTAAGTGCTGAAAAGAAAAAGGGTTGAGACGAAAATCTCAACCCTTTTGTTTGTCTATCTTCGTACTAAAAGATCATTCACGTTCGTGAAGTGGAGAAAACTCACGTTGTGTTTCGCCAGTGTATAGCTGACGAGGACGACCAATGCGGTTCAGTGGATCGCTATGCATTTCGTTCCAGTGAGCAATCCAGCCGATGGTACGAGAAATCGCGAAGATAACCGTAAACATAGAAACTGGAATACCAATCGCTTTAAGAATGATACCTGAGTAGAAGTCTACGTTCGGGTACAGCTTCTTAGACACGAAGTACTCATCAGAAAGCGCAATGCGCTCAAGTTCCATTGCAACGTCTAGCAGAGGGTCTTGAATGTTTAGCTCTTTGAGAACTTCATGACACGTTTCGCGCATTACTGTCGCACGTGGGTCGTAGTTCTTGTAAACGCGGTGACCAAAGCCCATTAAGCGGAATGGGTCATCTTTGTCTTTCGCGCGGTCTACATATTCAGGGATGTTATCGACGCTGCCAATCTCTTCTAGCATTCTCAAGCAGGCTTCGTTTGCACCACCGTGAGCAGGCCCCCAAAGGGATGCAATACCAGCGGCAATACATGCAAATGGGTTCGCACCAGAAGAGCCAGCTAGGCGTACAGTTGATGTCGACGCATTCTGTTCATGATCCGCGTGTAGAGTGAAAATCTTATCCATCGCACGGGCAACCACAGGATTTACTTCATACTCTTCGCAAGGGTTTGCGAACATCATATGCAAGAAGTTCTCTGCGTAGCTAAGGTCGTTACGAGGGTAAATAAATGGCTGACCGATAGAGTATTTGTAACACATCGCCGCCAGTGTTGGCATTTTTGACAGCAGACGGTACGCTGCAATTTCGCGGTGTTCGTCGTTGTTAATGTCAAGAGAGTCGTGATAGAAGGCTGCAAGTGCTCCAACTACACCACACATTACCGCCATTGGGTGTGCATCGCGTCGGAAGCCATGGAAAAAGCTTGCGATTTGCTCGTGTACCATTGTGTGACGAGTAACGGTCGTTTTGAATTGCTCGTATTGTTCTCGGGTAGGGGCTTCACCATAAAGAAGGATGTAACATACTTCTAAGTAATCTGCGTTATTGGCTAATTGATCAATCGGGAAACCGCGGTGCAAAAGAATACCTTTGCCGCCATCGATGTACGTGATTGATGATTCACAAGATGCAGTGGCAAGAAAACCTGGGTCAAAAGTAAAGTAACCATTGGCTCCCAGCT
>NZ_WXWS01000335.1:0-2763 GCF_009904715.1 Vibrio sp. V42_P2S4T144
ACATCAATCGTCACTGGCGTGTCTTCGTCAGTAACGGCATTGTCATTGGTCGCCACTGGCGCGTCATTCACTGGCGTCACATCGATGTTCACTGTGGTGGACTCGGATACCCCACCGGAGGTAACGATGTAGGTGAAGCTGTCTGTTCCGTGATAGTTGTCGTTTGGCGTGTAAGTCACACTGCCGTCCGGGTTGACCGAGACCGTGCCGTTGGCTGGATCGTTGTTGGTATCGAGCGACACCACTTTGTCGTCGCCTTCGAACGTGTCGTTACCTAAGACCTTGATGATGGTTGGCGTGTCTTCCACGACCGTCGCGTTGTCTGCCACGATGTCCGCCACAGGCGCAACTGTGAAGTTCACCGTTTGGCTAACGCTTTCACCGCTTGGATCGGTAGCCGTAAACGTTAGGTTTTCTGAGCCGTTCCAGTCTGCGGTTGGAGTGAACGTAGCAATGCCATTGACGATAGCCACTTGAATGTTGCTATTACCAGAGACGCTAAACGTTAACTCACCATCGGCGTTATCCACATCACTGAAAGCGGTATTCAGATCGATGCTGTATGGCGTAAAATCTTCCGCCAAGGTTTGGTCTGCAATGTTGCTTTCAACCATAGGCGTGTCGTTCACCGCATTCACGGTGACGTTGACCGTCGCTTGGTCAGTCAGTGCACCATCGGTGACGGTATAAGTGATTTCAGCGTCACCATGGAAGTTCTCGGCTGGCGTGAAGACCAATTTACCATCAACAATCTCGACTGTGCCTTGCGCTTCAGGTACGGACGCTGATTGGATAGACAGCGTATCGCCATCAATGTCAGTATCGTTTGGCAGAACATCAATCGTCACTGGCGTGTCTTCGTCAGTAACGGCATTGTCATTGGTCGCCACTGGCGCGTCGTTCACTGGTGTGACATCGACGTTCACCGTGGTGGATTCACTGACGCCCCCAGATGTGACGATGTACGTGAAACTGTCTGTACCGTGGTAGTTGTCGTTTGGCGTGTAGGTTACGCTGCCGTCCGGGTTGACCGAGACCGTGCCGTTAGCTGGACCGTTGTTGGTATCCAGCGACACCACTTTGTCGTCGCCTTCGAACGTGTCGTTACCTAAGACCTTGATGATGGTCGGCGTGTCTTCCACAACCGTCGCTTTATCTGCCACGATGTCCGCCACAGGCGCTACTGTGAAGTTCACCGTTTGGCTGACGCTTTCGCCGCTTGGATCGGTAGCCGTAAACGTTAACGCTTCTGAGCCGTTCCAGTCTGCGGTTGGAGTGAACGTAGCAATGCCATTGACTATCGCCACTTGAATGTTGCTGTTGCCAGAGACACTAAACGTTAACTCACCATCGGCGTTATCCACATCACTGAAGGCAGTATTTAGATCGATGCTGTATGGCGTAAAGTCTTCTGCCAAGGTTTGGTCTGCGAGGTTGCTTTCAACCACAGGCGTGTCGTTCACCGCATTCACGGTGACGTTGACCGTCGCTTGGTCAGTCAATGCACCATCGGTCACGGTGTAAGTGATTTCAGCGTCACCATGGAAGTTCTCAGCCGGTGTGAAGACCAGTTTTCCATCAACGATCTCAACTGTACCTTGTGTTTCAGGTACGGAAGCCGATTGGATAGACAGCGTATCGCCATCAATGTCGGTGTCGTTTGGCAGGACATCAACCGTTACTGAGCTATCTTCCTCTGTAATTGTTGTATCATTAGAGGCAATAGGCGCATCGTTAACTGAGTTTACTGTTACCGAAACTTGAGCTTCATCCTCTAACTCACCATCTGTGATGGTGTAGCTAATCGTTGCATTACCGTTGAAATTTTCGGCCGGAGTGAAAACAAGCTTACCATCGATAATCTCAACGATACCTTGCTCTTCTGGTACAGAAGCAGAGGTAATGATTAAATCATCACCTTCAATATCACTGTCGTTAGCGAGCACATCAATTACAACCTGGGAATCCTCGTCAGTTTGAATCGCATCATTAGTTGCTATTGGCGCGTCATTAACAGGCGTAATATCTAAGTTAGCAGTGCCATTAATAACACCGCCATCGTTATCAATAATGTCATAGGAGAATGACACTTCAGTGTCATCATCAGCCTCTGGAATGTAAGTCCAAGATCCATCGCTGTTATCAATTAAGGTGCCATTCCCACTCTCAATAGTGACGTTTGTAATGACAAGAGTATCGGCATCATCAATATTGACATTAGATAGTAATTCTTCAGTAGTTATCGTGATTGGATCGCTATCTTCCTCAACAGCGCTTAATGTCACTGGAGAATTAGTAAGTGGCTTACTTGAGCCATCCCCACTTGTCTCGATACCTGTTGTGAAGAAGTCATTTAAGGTCAACGCTTGTGTTTCAGATAAGCCGAGGGATTCTAGGCCAATAGTTTCAAAGTTTGTTGAGGCTAGCACTTCAGTACCATCTCGTACAATCGTGGCACTATTTTGCAAACTGGAGCCACTATTTTCACCCGCTGCAGGTGCGAGTTTTTCATCAATAGCAGAAGGGTCTTGACCTTGCTCAATAGCACTAATAATCTGTGCTACATCGTCTGAAATATCTTTTAAACCTTGCTCTTGAGCAAGCTGAATTTTCAGGTCTTGAGGCGCAGCATCTGTCATTGCCACTATCACTTCACCTGGTAGAGGCTGCTGTCCTTCTGCAAGGACTCTCAGCTGCCCATCCAAACCTATTACGACGACTTGATTACCGAGTGGCACTAATGCTGTACGATCCATATAAACC
>NZ_WXWS01000565.1:0-2756 GCF_009904715.1 Vibrio sp. V42_P2S4T144
GTTCATGGTATCGCGTGGTGCTAGGTCCGTATAAGTTCAAACGTGATGCAGAACGTGACCGCCATAAACTGCAACGCGCGAAAATCGAGCCGTGTGCGATTTGGAAAGAAAATCTTTAAACTCAGGCCCTAGGAGCTAAGATCCTAGGGCCTTTCTTTTTGCCCCCTTGAATCCCCATTTCTCCTCCCCCATATACTGAATTAAATCCAAAGAGAAATAATCAAGAGGTCGACTGTGACTACCATTGTATCTGTACGTCGAAATAATAAAGTCGTCATCGCGGGTGATGGCCAAGTATCTCTAGGCAATACCGTAATGAAAGGTAATGCGCGCAAAGTTCGCCGCCTGTACAACAACCAAGTACTAGCGGGCTTTGCCGGCGGTACTGCGGATGCCTTCACCCTTTTTGAGCGCTTCGAAAGCAAACTGCAAATGCACCAAGGTCACCTAACCAAAGCGGCAGTTGAGCTAGCTAAAGACTGGCGTAGCGATCGTGCTTTGCGCAAGCTCGAAGCCTTACTTGCCGTTGCCGACGAAACCGCATCGTTAATCATTACCGGTAATGGTGATGTCGTACAGCCAGAACATGACCTGATTGCGATTGGCTCTGGTGGTGCTTACGCACAAGCTGCCGCAACCGCCCTACTAGAAAACACAGATCTAGATGCTCGTGAGATCGCGGAAAAAGCTCTCAATATCGCGGGTGATATTTGTGTCTTCACTAACCATCACCACACGGTAGAAGAGCTAGACTCAACAGTAGAGCCTGAAAAACCAACCGCGTAATCGTAACGAAGTAAGGAAAGAATATGTCTGAAATGACGCCTCGCGAAATCGTTCATGAATTGAACCGCCACATTATCGGTCAAGAAAAAGCCAAGCGTTCGGTTGCGATTGCACTTCGTAACCGCTGGCGCCGCATGCAGCTTGAAGAAAGCTTGCGTGCCGAAGTGACGCCAAAAAACATCTTGATGATTGGTCCTACTGGTGTTGGTAAGACTGAAATCGCACGACGCCTCGCAAAACTGGCAAATGCCCCTTTCATCAAAGTTGAAGCGACAAAATTCACCGAAGTGGGTTACGTTGGTAAAGAAGTTGAAACCATCATCCGTGACCTAACCGATGTCGCTGTGAAAATGACGCATCAACAAGCGATGGAGAAAGTGAAATTCCGCGCAGAAGAGCAAGCGGAAGAACGCATTCTTGATGCGCTACTGCCACCAGCACGTGATAGCTGGGGTCAAGCAGAGCAAACGGAAGAGTCTTCTCACACTCGCCAGATCTTCCGTAAGAAACTGCGTGAAGGCCAACTAGACGATAAAGAAATTGAAATCGACGTAGCCGCACCACAAATGGGCGTAGAGATCATGGCGCCTCCTGGTATGGAAGAGATGACTAACCAGCTGCAAGGCATGTTCCAAAACCTGGCAGGCGACACTAAGAAAAAACGTAAGCTGAAGATCAAAGACGCAATGAAAGCGTTAGCGGAAGAAGAAGCGGCGAAACTGGTAAACCAAGAAGAGCTAAAAGAAGCAGCGATTTTCAACGTTGAAAACAACGGCATCGTATTTATCGATGAGATCGACAAAATCTGTAAACGCGGCGAGAGCTCAGGCCCAGACGTTTCACGCGAAGGTGTTCAGCGCGACCTACTTCCATTGATTGAAGGCAGCACGGTATCAACCAAGCACGGCATGGTAAAAACAGACCACATTCTGTTTGTTGCATCTGGTGCATTCCAAGTGGCAAAACCATCTGACTTGATCCCAGAATTGCAAGGTCGTCTACCAATTCGTGTTGAGCTAGAAGCACTAAGCAGCAACGACTTCAAACGCATTCTGACAGAACCAAAAGCCTCTCTAACAGAGCAGTACGTTGCGTTGATGAAAACGGAAGATGTGGACATCGAATTCACAGAAGACGGCATCACGCAAATCGCGGAAGCGGCATGGACGGTCAACGAAAGCACAGAAAACATCGGTGCTCGTCGCTTACACACCGTAATGGAACGCTTAATGGATGAAATCTCTTACGACGCAGCGGAGCAATCTGGCGCTAAATTCGTTATTGATTCCGCTTATGTGAAAGCACGCTTAGGCGACACGATTGAAGATGAAGATCTAAGCCGCTTTATTCTTTAATCGCAATCTATTTTACCAAAGCCCAGAACCTTGTTTCTGGGCTTTTTGTATAGAATGACGGTGACTTTGACAACACCTAAATCAAAAAAGATCTCGTCATTCTAGCGAGCTCAAGCGAGACTAAGAATCTGCTAACAGCAGACGCCTTTCTTTCCAACTCACCTTCACCACTGCACAATCGGATGATCGATTCTGAATCACACTCGTTCCTCGCTGTTCAGAATGACGGTGACTTAGACAACACCCAAATCAAAGGATCTCGTCACTCTAAGAGCTCAAGCGAGACTAAGAATCTGCTAACAGCAGACGCCTATTCTTCCTCGCTCACCTTAATCACCGCACAATCGGATGATAGATTCTGAATCACATTCGTTCCTCGCTGTTCAGAATGACGGTGACTTAGACAACATCTAAATCAAAGGATCTCGTCATTCTAGCGAGCTCAAGCGAGACTAAGAATCTGGTAACAGCAAACGCCTATTCTTTCTCTCTCACCGTAACCACCGCACAATCAGATGATAGATTCTGAATCACACTCGTTCCTCGCTGTTCAGAATGACGGTGACTTAGACAACACCTAAATCAAAAAGATCTCGTCATTCTAGTATATGGACT
>NZ_WXWS01000537.1:0-2753 GCF_009904715.1 Vibrio sp. V42_P2S4T144
CCTATAGCTTATGCTACCAAGCTGCGAAAATTCAGAGTATTACCGATATAATCACAGTAGAAGGTCTTGCAGTTTTACTCGTAAAAGTAAAACTGCAAGCGTGTTCATTGCGGGTTAGAAGAGTTTGTCACGACGCTGGATGACGTATAAATAGTAAGAACAATTCACAGTTGCGCCATATTGATTCAGTTATGGTGAGGCCAGCAAAATCGTTAATGTATCGATATCATCTTGGTCTGGGGATTGCTGACGCTTTAAGTTACTTCTTATCCGTTCGGCGACTGAAGAAACGTCGTCACTGAGTTCAAGGGGAGCCTCCGCAATGATCGCTGAAATAGCCTCAAGTGCTTCATTAAGATGTCCATTATCTAGAGCGACATAGAAGTTGAGTAACCACTTTTCAGCATCAAAGCTATCTGCTGCATTTCCATCAAAGTCCGATTGGTACTGATATAACTGTGTCGCATGAAGATACAGTGCATCATTTAATTCAGACTCCACTATTGGTTTCGCTATTATGTGGTCTGCTCCTACATTAATCATACGCTCTTGTGTTTCTTTGAACACATCCGCTGTACAGCCAAAAATCAGTACCGACTTAGCAGGTGAACTCATTGCTCGAATGGCTGATATGGCCCCAACGCCATCTAGAACAGGCATATGATTATCCATCAGTATCAAATCAAATGGTTTGATCGCAACCTCATCGACTGCAAGCTGACCATTTTCGACACTTGTGCACTCAAAGCCCTTGGCTCGGAGGAAAGTTTCCATAATGATCGCATTTGTTCGGTTGTCTTCAACAATGAGTGCTTTCAACCCTTTACAGTTCAATTTATGTGTATTGATTGACTCTACTTTACCCGGCTTGCAAGGTGTAAGGGCAATTTCGACAGTAAAAGTCGTTCCAGCGTCCTCCTGACTCTCTACAACCACTTGCCCACCCATATGTTCCGCGATTTCTTTGACTATTGCTAAACCAAGCCCTGTACCACCAAACCGTCTAGTCGTTGATGACTCCGCTTGCTCAAAAGGACGAAAAATGCGTTTTTGTGCCTCTTTTGAAATACCAATTCCTGTATCTTTTACCTTTAGTATCAGCTTGGTGCCTGCCTTACTCGATTTCTCGGCTAGCTCTACCTCTACGATGCCACTATCGGTGAACTTAACAGCGTTATTGAGTAGATTGAACAGTACTTGACGCAAACGGGCTTTGTCATTGTTGTACCAACGACCCGTTGGTAAATGCGAGACGACTCTAAAGCGAAGACCTTTTTCTGCACATAGAGTTTGATAAACACTCTTGATACTGCCGATAATCGACTCAATTGGGAAAGGCTTATTTTCAAACTCAACATGCCCTTGTTCAATTTTTGAGTAATCTAAAATCTCATTGAGTAATGTCATCATGTGATCACCTGAATCATAAAGTGTTCTCAGGTGCTTACGCTGCTCATCGGTAAGTGGTGTTTTTAACAGTATCTGGGCAGTTCCTAGTACACCGTTCATTGGTGTGCGAATCTCGTGGGACAATGTGGCTAAGAATGCCGTTTTAGCGTTTGTCGAAGCCTGAGCTTTTATTCTCTCCTGCTCTAAATAGATCGTCTTTTCATTGAACTTCTCGATAAGCTGTCCGATTTCGTCATCGCTATCGTAGTCAATATCTATGATCCCACCAGTTTTCGAGTCATCAATCTTAACGGCAATGCGAACAATTGGTTCAACAATATAGCGATTCAGTAAGTAGTAACCGACCAAGACACACAAGAGCAAAAATGGAATGATCCTCCCCTCAACGCTCATCACTTGTTCAAACACTTGATCGGCGACTTTAGCTTTTGCGTTGACAACTTCCATGCGCCAGTCGAACTCTCCGAAATCAAGCTCGCTGACATAAATTTCGTCCGTCAGTTGAAAGTTGTGTTCAATAATCACGTTTGAGTCAGCATCGCGAACCACTACCCCCAAAGAATGCTGGTTCGTGTGCTCTCGAATAAACTGAAAAAGTGCATCAAGTGATAGGTCTACCGTTACAACTCCAGCGAATCGACCGTTTTGGTAGTACGGAGAAGACGCGGTAATCATCTGGACCTGAGTAAAGGTATCGATGTAAACCGTAGACCAACTAACAGAACCTACCGGAGCATCGGCGGCAGCGACATACCAGGGTTCATTATCATAACCGCCAGATTCGGGGTTATTGTAGGAGTGAATTTGGTCAATACCACTATCACTGTTTTTATTGAAGAATAGACTTTTATATCTCCATTGTTCTGCTTTGAGTTCGGGTTTAGGCCATACACCACCACTAACAAGCATCTTGTCACTCAATTGAAGAATATGTGGAATTATTGTGTTGAGAGATTGAATATTTTCAGTCCCTTGGGCTAGCCCTACTAAGCTGCTCAATACACCTGTAGAACTGAGGAGGGGCTCTTTTATCTCAAGAGCCAGGAGTTGGGTACGTAACTCTAGGTTTTGCTCTAGCTTTTGTCTAACCGGTGGCTCAACAACCAAATAGGCGACAGAACCGATAGTGGCGATAAAGAAGCACAGGTAAAGTGTTAGGGCGAGAATGCTTTTTTTTCTAAGTGATGAGCGAATTTCCATAGATGTGTGAATCATTCCCTAATATCGATTTATCACTAATTGATTGGTAAGATGAACGCACTCAACCAGCCCATTAGCAAATGGTCTTCTATTTTAAGACTACAAGCCATCCTTTCTCACCCAGACCTTGTCGGTAGCCTCCG
>NZ_WXWS01000619.1:0-2753 GCF_009904715.1 Vibrio sp. V42_P2S4T144
GTCCAATCCCCGTACCTGTAGATAGCAGCCACAGGTCATGAGCCTGTTTAGGAATAGAGTCATGGGTTAAATCGCCATGTGCAGTGGCACCGACATAAATACTATCACCAGATTTAAGCTTTTGGAGCCGTGGAGAAAGTTGTCCTTGAGGGTCGGCTACTATTAGAAATTCCAACCAATCGAATTGCTCGCTTGGCGCATTAACCACGGAGTAAGCACGGCTGATCGGCTTACCTTCATCATCAAGCAAAGCAAGCTTGGTGAATTGGCCAGCTTTAAAGGAAAGAGGCGCGCCAGATATTCTCAAACTGAACAGCTCACCTGTCCAATCAATGCGTTTCTCAACTCTTGCGAGGTTGAAACCTTTGAGTTCAATCATGAGACACCTCCTATCTGGTTACTCTTAGTTAAACTTACGCCTTCAACTCGATTATGTAAAGTTTCTAGTTTACATAATCAAACCACCATTCCATTTCACATTTTAAAAACAATTTTATTACATATTAAATAATTACATCTAGAATAAATGCTCAAAGTGATAAGTCGCGTCGCAATTTGTGGCAAAGCAGATGAAAAAGGAGCAATAAAAATGGACACACTGTTAAAGGACTTTCCCGTTATCACAGAGATAAAAGTCGCATGGGGTGAAATGGATGCTCTGCAACATGTTAATAACGTGGTCTATTTTCGCTACTTCGAGACGGCGCGTTTAGATTACTTCAACAAAATTAACCTGCTGGTCGACCTGCAGACCTCGCAAATTGGGCCAGTACTGAGCGAGACTCAATGCCGCTACAAATTGCCTGTTACTTACCCAGACACGCTATTAGTCGGTTCTCGCGTAATCGACATGCAAGAAGATCGCATCACAATGGAGTACCAAGTGCTGAGTAAGAAGTGGGGGAAAATTGCGACCATCGCGACCGCCACTGGTGTGATGTTTGATTTTAAGAACAACGTTAAAGCTGCGATTCCAGATCACGTTCGCCAGTCGATTTTAGACTTGGAAGGAACCGTGGGTAGTACGCATCATTTGGAGTAGCAAGAAACGAGAGATTAAAGGCGAGGTTCCCGACAGCGCTCCTTCATCGCTATCGGGAATGATGCTGAGATACCATTCCAACTTACGCAATAAGAAAACTAGAGTCATTCTAATGAGCCTAAGTGAATCATTCGAAACCTCGCTAAACGTAACAGCAGCGCGACTCTTCCAGCCTACGCGATAAGAAAGCTACGTCATTCTAGCGAGCCATAGCGAGACTAAGAATCTACTTACCGCTTGCTGCAGACCATAAAGCCATGAATAAACTCAATACAATCTGAGAGTAGATTCTGAATCACGCTCGTTCCTCGCGGTTCAGAATGACGGTTCGAGTTTGACTCTGATCTCTACAAAACCATCCAAAAAAGCGATTCCAGAAGAACCTAAGTGAGTCACTCGGAATCTCGCTTTAGACGTATCAGCAGAGCGACTCTTCCAGCCGACGCGATAAGAAAAGCTGCGTCATTCTAGCGAGCCATAGCGAGACTAAGAATCTACTTACCGCTTGCTGCAGACCATAAAGCCATAAATAAACTCAATACAATCTGAAGGTAGATTCTGATTCACGCTCGTTCCTCGCGGTTCAGAATGACGGTTCGAGTTTGACTCTGACCTCTACAAAACCATCTAAAAAAGCGATTCCAGACGAGCCTATTTGACCATCCGGAATTTCGCTTTAGACGCATCAGTAGAGCGACTCTTTCAGCCTACGCGATAAGAAAAGCTACGTCATTCTAGCGAGACGAAGAATCTACTTGCCGCTTGCTGCAGACCATAGAACCATGAATAAACTCAATACAATCTGAGGGTAAATTCTGAATCACGCTCGTTCCTCTCGGTTCAGAATAACAGTTCGAGTTTGGCTCTGAGCTCTACAAAACCATCTAAAAAAGCGATTCCAGACAAGCCTAAGTGACCATCCGAAATCTCGCTTGAGACGCATCAGCAGAGCGACTCTTCCAGCCTACGCGATAAGAAAAGCTGCGTCATTCTAGCGAGCCATAGCGAGACTAAGAATCTACCTTACCGCTTGCTGCAGACCATAAAGCCATGAATAAACTCAATACAATCTGAGAGTAGATTCTGAATCACGCTCGTTCCTCTCGGTTCAGAATAACAGTTCGAGTTTGGCTCTGAGCTCTACAAAACCATCTAAAAAAGCGATTCCAGATAAACCTATGTGACCATCCGGAATCTCGCTTTAGACGCATCAGTAGAGCGACTCTTCTAGCCTACGCGATAAGAAAAGCTGCGTCATTCTAGCGAGCCAAAGTGAGACTAAGAATCTACTTGCCGCTTGCTACAGACCATAGAGCCATGAATAAACTCAATACAATCTGAGGGTAAATTCTGAATCACGCTCGTTCCTCTCGGTTCAGAATAACAGTTCGAGTTTGGCTCTGACCTCTACAAAACCATCTAAAAAAGCGATTCCAGATAAGCCTAAGTGACCATCCGGAAAATCACTTTGGACGTATCAGTGGAGCGACTCTTCCAACCTACGCGATAAGAAAAGCTGCGTCATTCTAGTATATGGACTCCCGAGTTATTACAACTTGTTTAGCGAGAATAGATTAGATGCATGCGTATATTCGGGTTTTAATGAGTAGCTAACTCGACCCTAGATGTATTCGCACCTTGATGCCATTTCGCGAGCGCGGAAATAATCCAAAGGAATGATCTGGCTCTTCAAGGTCGGTCTTACCTGTTC
>NZ_WXWS01000445.1:0-2749 GCF_009904715.1 Vibrio sp. V42_P2S4T144
ACACACGATCTTGCGGGAGACGGAATACATTCTCTAAGCGATTTTTCAGCCCTTCTCCATTGACGTTATCTTTTAATACTACGCCAAGACCAACATTACCCGTACCTGCAAATGCATACAGCCAATTCCGGTGCGACATCATCACCTGGTTATATGGGTTTCCATAATCGTAGTAAACGCCTACGACTTGCCAATCACCACCAAGCGGTTCTTGCAAGTTAATGAAATCGCCAGGGCGGATATCCAGCTTCAAGGCCATCGACTCACTGACCATTAAGCTCTTGGTAGCGTGCAGTTGATACCAGTAATTTGGGACACCTAACTTGACGGTAAGTGAGTCTAACTCACCTTCAGAAGAGCCCGTACTCACAACTTGCAGAGCACCATGCTCGGTCGGCATATCTTTTTCCCAGCGCCACCAAACCGAGTTCACCTCTGGCTGATTCTGGAGCCATGCGCTCATCCTAGCGGCTGAATTGTTGGTCGGATAGATGTACACATCAGCCGCTAATCGCTGATTTAGCCACTTATCGGTTGTATCTCGAAAGCTTCCGACCATTGTTTCTACACCAATGTTTGCCGCCAGCGCTAACATAAACGCCATCGTAGCCACACCGCGATAGCTCATGCTGGCTGCTGCATCAGCAAAAAACCAACGGACACGAACCCATCGCATGGTATAAGAAAAACTTTGGAACATATGCCACATAATAAATGGCATAAACAACGCCACACTAACCAACATCAGCGCAATAATAGCAAAGCCGGTTTCTTGTGTTTTCGGCGCCTGATATACCGCTATTGCAGCGACACAAAACGCACATGCCGCAAGCGCCTGCCAAGAGAACTCTCTTCCAGCAAATCGCATTAGCGACAGTCGAGAAGAAAGGCGGATTGGTTGTGACTTCAGCAAACGGATTAATGGCCACAGACACGATATCAACGCACCCATCGCTGCCATGATTAGACTGTATAAGCTAGATTGCCATGACCATCCTATGGTTAAGCCTACGTTGGCATCATACAAATCACTCAGGCTCGAAGACACTGCTGGGATAAGTTCATTTGCTAAGATCAAGCCAAAAAAGTTACCACACGCCCACGCAATAAAGACGAGCAAAGACAACTCTAGTAATAAAGCTTGCGCTAACTGTGTTCCGTTAACACCAGTCTGTCTCAAAATACCGACCAAACGTTGTCGCTGGATGAAAGACAGAGACATCGCTTGATAAAAAATAAACAACCCGACCAAAAACGACAACATTCCCATCGCGGTGAGATTCATATGGAATGCGTTAGTTAGCGACTCAAGCTCAGTACGCGTATTCCTAACGAGCGTCATTCCGTTTGGCAACATGTTTTTCAGTGCTATCAGCTTTTCCTCTGGCATTTCGCCACAAGAAATCGCAGACAAACCTGAGCTCCGCTTGAGCATACGCAACAACGATATATCAGTAACCAACCGAGTACCCGAAAGCATCTTGTCCTTATCTACTTGAATAGGCCCGAGACGGCTTCCGTCATTCATCTCAATGAAGTCCCCATCCTGCCAACTCATGTAAGCGGCTAAATCTTGACTAACGAGAATAGGATAAGGAGGCTTCATTAGTGATAAAACCGGCATCTCACCCAGCGATTTTCCTTGTTGTAGTGGGATCATCGCGACAGGATCTATCCCCACCAACATCAGGCTCATATCGGTCTTGGCATCTAGATGAAGCACATCAAACGGTGCACATTGGTTAAACCCAGCTCGACGTAACTGAATATAAAAACCTTGAGGAATTTTATTGGCAGAGTGCTTCGTTCGGATTCGGTATGGCAAAGGATTGGAGAAAAGCTTTTCCCCAGTAGCATAACTTTGTTTTGCATGCTGGTTGATAGAAGTAACACCAACAAGGAGGGACACGCCTAAAGTTAATCCCAGCCAGACAAGAATAATTTGTAGAGGGTAACGACGGTAATGACCGAGTAGTGCCTTAACTACGGGCCATAACATGTAGCTGCCCTCCTTGAAGTCGAATCTTTCCTTCCATATGGGCGGCCACTTTTTCACTGTGCGTCACTAACAGCAAAGTACACTCCAGTTGGCGAGCGAGACTCGTTAATAAGCGCATTACTGCTTCTGCGTTTCGCTCATCTAGACTACCAGTTGGCTCATCAGCAAGCAGGATTTTGGGTTCCATATAGAGTGCACGAGCAATCGCCGCACGTTGTTGCTGACCACCAGACGCCTCTTCCGGATAACGTCCTAGCAATGGCATTAAGTCCAAAGCAGAAAGAATTTGACGCCACAACTCTTTATCTTCCGGCAGACCTTTTAACTGACGACAAAAACGAATATTGTCGGCAATATTAAGTGTAGGAAGCAGGTTGAATTGTTGGAAGATATTCCCAATATTGTTGCGGCGATAAAGGGTTCTTAAATGCTCCGGTGCTTCATGCATAGCAAAATTTGGAAACTGCACTTCACCAGAGTCAGCAGTATCTAATCCGGCGATTAAATTCAGCAGAGTACTTTTGCCCGAACCACTTTCTCCCATCAGAGCAACTTGGTCGCCTTGCTGCAATGTTAATTCTGCCCCTTGTAATACAGGGTGAAACTCTCCCCCGTCTACATAGCCTTTACATAGGTCTGACAGTTTTAACATTGATTATGCCGCTCGGATGGTGTTTAAAAATTGGGATCAGAATCTACACTAAAATCCTGTTAGTAGAAAGTATTTTGAATGCTTGATCACACTATGGA
>NZ_WXWS01000234.1:0-2729 GCF_009904715.1 Vibrio sp. V42_P2S4T144
GCATAGTCTAGATTGTTTTCTTCTTGAAGATAATCTCTATAATTGGAAATTAATTGTATCCTTGTGCTCAACAATAAATGCTTCACGATAATAGGAGATTGATGTGAACGCGATTGCCTCCCTGCCCGTTTTTGTTGCTGTTGTCGAATGCGGCAGCTTTTCCCTTGCGGCCAAACAGCTGAATCTGACGAAATCGGCGATCAGCAAACGCATCAACCAACTAGAAGACGATTTGGGCATTCGTCTCCTTAACCGAACTACGCGTAAGCTGAGCCTGACCGAAGCGGGAGAACGCTATTTTGAGTACGCTTCTCAAGCGCTCAATCTGGCCCAGCAAGGCGTAGACGCGGTATCGGAACTGCAAGGCTCTCCACAAGGTCGGCTCAAAATTACCGTGCCGATGTCTTTCGGTGTGCTGCATATCGCGCCTTTGATCAGCGAGTTTCTCGCTCGTTACCCGAAAATTGAAGTGGATTTAAACCTCGAAGACAAAATGGTCGATTTGGTTAAAGACGGTTTTGATTTGGGGATCCGTATTGGTGAACTCACCTCTTCCAATCTAATCGCAAAACGCCTCGCCCCTTGTAAAAGTGTGCTTTGTGCCTCGCCAGATTACTTAGCGGAGTTTGGAACACCACAAAAACCAAGTGATTTAGTCAGTCACAACTGCCTGCGCTACTCCTATTTCCGTGGCGGCGTCGAATGGATGTTCATCAACAACGGCAGCGAATACAAGGTGCTTCCAAAAGGAAACTTTATCGTCAATAACAGCGAAGCCATTCGCCAGTTGCTGTTAAGAGGTTCGGGCATTGCGCAACTGCCAACATTTATTGCAGGAAGAGACTTTGCCGCAGGAAATCTAAAACCGGTGATGGAAGAGTATTCTCTACCAGAACACGCCATTTATGCGGTTTTTCCTGAGCGCAAGCACATGCCGTTGAAAGTAAGAGCCTTTATCGATTTTATCAGCGAAAAACTCGGCACAGATTTACCTTACTGGGATCGTTACAACAGCCCAGAAAAATAACCATATTGATGATAAGTGAGTGAGATTTCACTACTGACATGTTCTGACATTCCATCCGCGTAACCTTATTTGGAACTCAACAGGCAATCCGCCAAAACCAATAAGGAATCACAATATGGAAACCGTTATCGAAACTGTGCAATTTCGTCTAACCGCAGGCACAACAGAGCAAGACGTGATCGCCGCTGCCAAACAGTCACAAACGTTTGTGAAGAATCTGCCGGGCTTTTTGTATCGCTCACTCAGTCACGAAGCGACGGACGATGTGTGGACAGACATCATTTACTGGCGTTCAATGGACGATGCAAAACAGGCGGGAAAACAGCTCAAGCAAGCCGCTGAATTTCAGCCTCTGTTATCAATGATTGACTGCGAAAGCTTCGAGCTTATACATCACAACTTAAAAATGTGCAGTGAGCTAGAGAAGTAATCAGCCACACTACTACTAACAACCAGTAGGTCTAGATAAGGAACATCATGAGCAAATCAGAACGACTGTTTGAGCTACTGACGCTTTTGCGCGCAAAGCGTTACGCCGTGACAGCGAAAGAGCTCGCAGAAAGAATGGAAGTCAGCGAACGTACGATTTATCGCGATATTCAGTCGTTGCTCAGTTCTGGTGTTCCGATTCAAGGTGAAGCAGGTGTCGGCTACCTGTTGCAAGCAGGCTCTCATCTGCCACCTTTGATGTTCTCAGAAAAGGAGATGATGGCGCTTGAACTGGGTATGCGGATGGTTCGAGCCTGGTCGGACGCCGAACTCGCCGAAGCGTCTCACTCTGCGTCCACCAAAATACTTTCGGTATTGCCAGATAAGCTCAAACAACAAGTGGAAGATTGTCCGCTGATTGTGCCCGATTATCACACCCAATCCGAGACTGCCAAACGAGGGCAGCTTCTGCGCCACGCGATTGATCATCAGTTTAAGGTCAGTTTGGATTACCAAGATGAAAGCGGACAGGTGACCGAGAGAAAAATCCAACCGTTAGGCCAGTTCTTTTGGGGCAAAGTCTGGACGCTGGTCGCCTGGTGCGAATTGCGCGATGACTATCGCCAGTTCCGCCTCGACCGTATCCAAGCACTGCGTATGCACGATGAAGAGTTTCAGAGTGCGGAAACCAAATCTCTCAAACATTATATTGCGCAGTATGAATCGAAAGATTGAGTATTTTTCATCCCTCCATCACAAGGATTCCAAATTGCTCTGCTCAATGCGCGATATTTGGAAAGGCACATTTGGTTAAACTAATGTTTCATTTTTAACGGATGCGCAACCAACCTAAGATCGTTAACTTAAGTAGCACGTCAACCACACCGGAGCGTGAAGCTATGAAAGTACTGATTCAATACACCCAAGCAGGGAAATATCGAGATCAAGCGTGGGAGTCTTTAACTCTTCGATCTAAAGGTGATATGCAGGCCGTTACCCCTTCTTATGCTGCCCAACTTATCGAACAAAGCAAAGCGACACTTGTGATGACTGAGGAGCAACAAATCGTTATTTATCCATAACCGACTATTAGCCTTGTTTAACCAACCTTTGTTAGTTGTGCAAGGCTTACATCTCGCCATTTCACGTTATCAATTTTATACACGACCAACTATATTTACATAAAAATCAATAAAATAGTTCTTATTTTCGTTCTCGACACTCCTTCAAAACGGCCTTACATTCATAGCTAAGATATAGGTTATCTGTTAGT
>NZ_WXWS01000226.1:0-2719 GCF_009904715.1 Vibrio sp. V42_P2S4T144
CTGCAGCTGCAGACTGAGAGATCTTACTCAACACAGACAGATCTCTATCAAAATAATTTTTACTAGGATCACAGCGAAGCTGATAATCTCCAACCACCACACCAAAGGGTTCTCCCCCTGCCATCCCATATTCATTTTGATAGAGCAACTTAAATAGTGCTGATTGGTCAAACTCGATGGCTTTTAAAGCATCTTTACTGATTTCATTCCATGTCGCCGTTAAAACCTTAACTTTTACAGAATCCGATGAACGAGAATCAACCTGTTCACATAAATACCTAACTCCAACCCACCCCCTTTCGAGCTGTTGAAACTCAGGATGATGTAATATTTCATTTAGTTGAGATTCTAATAGCTCATCAATGCGGTTAATTGTGTTCATCACACTATGACGAAAGCTGTCCAAATCTCTTGAACGTGTACCTTCTAGCCAAATTCGAGCTGACGATACAAGATCAGAAGATTCATTGAATCGAGTCAACCACGGGCTATCAAGTTCAGCGTAGCCTCCGGTACTGAACTCATGTTTTAGCTTGCTAGGGTCGCGAAAGTTAAGTGACACTGCTAATTCCATCTAGAACATAAAGATTGGTCATGGCTGGCCTTTCGACCAGCCAATTCGTTTCTTATCCACCTGACTGAGGGATCTTGGCCACAAGTCGCAAAGATGTCGTCAGTTCTTCCATTTGCAACCAAGGTTTCAGCCATGCTACGGCATTGTAAGAACCAGGTGCGCCAGGAATTTCCTTAACCTGAACACGAGCGTCTGCTAGAGGGTATTTCGCTCTGATCTCTTGACCACCGCCTTCAGAAGCATTGACGTAACCTAGGATCCAGCGGTTCAGCCAAGACTCAACGTCTTCTGCTTCCATAAAGCTACCAATTTTATCTCGAGCCATTACTTTCAAATAATGCGCAAAACGAGATGTTGCCATCATATAAGGTAGGCGGGCAGAAATGGCTGCATTGGCCGTTGCTTCAGGGGATTCATGGTTCGCTGGTTTTTGACAGGTTTGCGCACCAAAGAATACTGCATAGTTGGTGTTTTTGTAGTGACAAAGCGGTAAGAAACCAAGCTTACCAAGCTCCGCCTCACGTCTGTCGGTAATACCAATCTCTGTTGGGCACTTCATATCAGGGTCGCCATCATCACTCATGAAGAAATGCGTTGGCAAGTTATCCACTCGACCGCCGCCTTCTGCACCACGGATGGCAGTACAAAATCCATATTTTGAAAATGCGTCAGTTAACTTAACACCAAGAACATACGAAGAGTTCATCCAACAGTAGTCGTTATGTTCAGCGTTAACAGCAATACCTGAAACAGGATCTACTTCGAACTCTTCAAACCCAAACTCTTCGACTGGAGCGGTAGCTTGTCCGTATGGCAAACGAGCAAGGACTTTTGGCATCGTCAGACTAACGAAGCGCGAATCGGCACTCTCGCGGAACGAACGCCATTGGGCGTATTCTAGTGATTCAAATACCTTATCTAGGTCGCGTGGTTTTGACAGCTCAGTCCACTCATCAAAGCCGAATAGTGCTGGTGAAGCCGCGGACAAGAATGGAGAGAAGCCAGAAGCCGCTACATTTGACATTAGGCGTAACGACTCAATATCTTCTGGGTGGTTGGTAAACTCATAGTCTCCAATCAATGCACCATACGGTTCACCACCAGCACTACCAAACTCAGACTCGTAAACCTTTTTAAAGATCTGGCTTTGATCAAACTCAACAGCTTTGCTCAAGTCTTTATGTAGCTCTTTCTTGGTCATACTCATCATGCGAACTTTCAGAGTAGAACTGGTCTCTGAATTCATCACTAGATAATTTAAGCCGCGCCAAGAACCTTCGAGTTTCTGTAATTCTGGGTGATGCATTACTTCAGACAACTGATCAGAAATCTGCCTATCGAGCAAATTAATCGCTTCACGAAAAGTTACTGTTAGGTTTTTGTTCCAAGTAACTGTCCCTTTCATTGCTTCTTCAGCGAGCGTTTTAATCAGCTCCTCAGCACGAGAAGCTTCGGTCTGCTTAGTCGCACCAATAGCTTGATCTAAGAATGAAGTTGTCTGTTCATTAACTGTTGGATCTAACTGTTTTTCAGCTTCAGTCGTCATTATTCCGCTCCTTCAGTACTGTCTGACTTCGCTTTCTTGTCAAGATCTAACTCGCCTGCAAGTCTTGCCAGATTGTCCGTATTGTTCAAAACATCCTCTAGGATATTTTCAAGCTCTTCTGAGCGGTCAACTTTTGTCATCAAATCACGCAGTTTATTACGCGTTTCCATCAATTGGCGTAGTGGATCAACTTGATTTACGATCGCAGCAGGCTCAAAGTCTTGCATTGATTTAAAGTTTAAATCGACCTCAAACTGTGAATCGTCATTCGCAAGCTTATTCGCAACTTTAAACTTCACCGATGGATTCATTTTTTTGAGTACATCGTCAAAGTTATCTCGATCGATCTGAATAAAACGGCGGTCTTTTAATGGCTTCAACGCTTCTGTGTTTTGACCAGCGAAGTCACCCATTACACCTACAACAAAAGGCAGTTCTTTCTTAAGAGTCGTACCTTCAGTTTCAACATCATAGGTAATGTGGACACGAGGCTTCCGTACTCGTGATAGTTTCGAGTGGATACTCGTCATACCATTCTCCCTTTATTAATTTTCATTTTGTTCTGCTATGCCAACCAAACGGAAGTAGCTTTTCTTTGC
>NZ_WXWS01000557.1:0-2711 GCF_009904715.1 Vibrio sp. V42_P2S4T144
GAATAAAACCGGCATCTGAGATGCCTTGTTTAAGCTTAGGGAAATCAATGTCGCCTTGTACTTTTGCTATATTGATTACCAAAGGCGCGGATGCAAAAAAAGAAGGTGCTTGAGAAACTTTTTCTTGCAAAAATTCGACAGTCTTTGCGATCTCATTGTCAGAAAGGTGTAAAACTGACAATGTAAAACTGCTACCTTTAAGGTCTGGTGAATGGGTCATCGTGGACTTCTTGCCTTTATTGAAAGAGCGTTGCCTTAAACTAGGTATGTCATGTTATATTTCATCCTTTGACGCAGCAAGTTCTCTCGTGGGCAAATAGGTGAATTAATCTCAAATTTGCTATTAAGTTTGCGAGAATTTGACGTTTACAACCTAATCCGCACTCAACGCGGCTAAATCAGCATAAAAGGCGTGTCATGCTTTGTTCTATTTATAAAAGCTCGAAAAAAGAAGGTACTTATCTCTATATTCCGAAAAAGGATGATTTTTCACAGGTTCCTGACACCTTAATGCAGATGTTCGGTAAGCCTATCGCTGTCATGACGATTAAACTTGATGGCCGTAAATTGGCACAAGTTGATATCGAAAAAGTGAAGGCTTCATTACAAAATGATGGCTTCTTTCTTCAGGTTCCACCGCCGCCGGAGAACCTATTAGAAAAGTACAAAGAACAAAAAGCCCAGCAGAAAGGCGAATAACGTCATCGTTTTTCATCTGGGATTTCTGCCTTGCTCAAGGAGGGCAATATGAAAAAGATACTGGCTACCATGCTTAGCGTTGGTATGTGTACCTCGGCTTTTGCAAGTAGCGAGGGTTTTGATGAATACTTGAATAAGCTGCGTGCTGAAGCTCGTGATAAAGGTATCTCAGAGCAGGTCATTAGTGCTGCTTTTGCTAATGTTGAGTACAAGCCCCGAGCAGTAAAAGCGGACCGAAACCAACCAGAAAAGAAACTGACATTGGATGAGTACATTCCTCGCGCGGTGCCTGAATGGAAGGTGAAGCAAGCCAGACAACTCTACAAAGAGCATTACACCGAGCTAAAGCGTATAGGCGATGAGTACGGTGTCCACCCGCGCTTTATTGTGGCACTTTGGGGAGTTGAAAGTAACTTTGGTAAGTTTACCGGCAACTTTAAAGTGATTGATGCACTATCCACAATGGCATTTGAAGGCCGTCGTGAAGAGTTTTTCCGTAAAGAGACTATGTCGGCACTTCAGATCCTCGATCAAGGCCATATTGAGCTAGAGAACTTTAAAGGCTCATGGGCTGGTGCGATGGGTCAATGCCAGTTTATGCCAAGCTCTTTCCTTCGTTTTGCTGCTGACGGCAACGGTGATGGTAAGAAAGACATATGGCAATCTGAAGCGGACGTGTTTGCATCAACCGCTAACTATTTGAGCAAGTCTGGCTGGGATGATAAATATACTTGGGGTCGCCAAGTTAAGGTTCCTAAAAATATTGATCGCAGTCTAGAAGGGCGCACGGCTGAAAAAGGCAAATACCTTCAAGAGTGGAGCCAATTAGGTATCACAAAATATGACGGTAGCCCGTTGCCAAAACTGGATGAAGACATCAAAGCATGGTTGATCATGCCGGACGACGAGAATGGTCGTACGTATCTGGTTTACAATAACTACAACGTATTGATGAAGTGGAACCGCTCTTACTACTTCGCACTTGCTGTGAGTCACTTGGCTGACCGCATTAAATACTGATCTGCCATCAAACAATTTGGCATTCAGTCTTCAATACAAGGGCTCTTCGGAGCCCTTTGTTTTTTCTATAACCAAATCGAGGTAAAGCGTGTTATCTGAACGTGCCGCACAAATGGTGATTTTCTCCGCTCTTCTTAAACACAAAAGCTTCACAGCTGCTGCAAAGAGCTTAGGCGTGTCGGTGTCTCATGTGAGCAAACAGTTGAGTCAGTTAGAAGCGTCTCTTGGTATCAAGCTTGTTCAACGCACTACGCGAAGCTTTACGCCGACTGAGGCAGGGAAAACCTTTTTTCATCACTGTGAGCAAGTGGTACAAGCGGTGAGCAGCGCCACATTAGAGATGGAAACCCAGCGGGATGAAGTAGCAGGTTTGGTACGTCTTGGGTTGTCGCAATCATTTGGTACCTTACACATTATTCCAGCGATTCAAGAGTTACGCGAACTGTATCCTCAACTTCAAGTGGAAGTACATCTGTTTGACTATAAGGTCGATATGTTAGCCGAAGGGCTCGATTTATGGGTAACCAACAACGAGCATTTGCCTGAAGGTTACATTGCGCAGCGTTTGACGGATTGCCAGTTTGTTGTTGCGGCATCGCCAGATTACTTATTGAAACATGACACGCCAGCAGAACCGGATGACCTATCTGCTCACAACTGCCTCATATACAGAAGCTGGGAGCGTGACTATACGGGGTGGGCGTTTACCAAAGATCAGCAAGAATTGAATGTAAAAGTCTCGGGTAACTATTCAGTGGATCTGGCAGAAGCCGTTCGGGATGCGGCTATTGCAGGTTGGGGTATTGCCTACCTTGCCACTTACTTGCTGGGGGATGAGTTTAGAACGGGTAAGTTAATACAGCTGTTACCTGACTGGAAAGCCAGCCAGTCGATGCCGTTTTATGCGGTATACCCAAGCCGCCAGCATATGCCAAAAAAAATATCCGCAGTGATTAACTTTATCAAACAGAAGATCGGCAACCCTTGTCATT
>NZ_WXWS01000612.1:0-2711 GCF_009904715.1 Vibrio sp. V42_P2S4T144
GTTGATAGATTAATGACGGTTTATAAAATTTTCGACTGTCACAATGAATATAAAATCGTGAGCACTACGCCTAGTTCTGTAGCTAGGCAGTTAGGTGACATTGATTTAATAGAAAAAATCGTTGTGCAGCCATTAGAAAACTTTTCTTTCAAAAGTATATGGGGTGAAGTAGATATTGAGTTTGAAGATGTTCTCAAGAAAGACTCATTACTTCCTGATATCAGTTTATGGTTACGGGTTTTCTTAGTGCTTTCCCCTAAAGCTTATGCATCTTTAAAAGAGCCATTGAGCAAAGTAGGCGAGTTCTTATCGATTCGTTATAAAGGAGAGGAATGGTACCTGTATACACCGTTGGAGTATGGGCAAGAAGATGAAGATAAGTGCGTCCAAAAAATTGAATATGGCAGCTTAGCAGGTGTAGAGGTGTTAGTATTTAATGAAAGCGACGTTGCAGAAAAGGTTGTTTTCAAGTCAAAGATGCTAGGAGCGAGCTTTCTGTATTGTACTGAACATTTTAAGAGTTTGTGCGAACAAAATGAGCTAGGTGGGCTAGAGTTCTCAGCTGACAGACTTGTTTATCTAACCTAAGATCTACAATGAAACTTAACACGCCTCGTATAGACTGGCTTTAGAGCGAATTATTAAGATAAAGCAGTTTTTCAACTTATGAGACTGTATAATTACTCCGAGATTTTGAAATGATTTTAAAGGTTTAATTATTAAAGTGGATATAAAGCTTTACTACGTGCATGACCCAATGTGCAGTTGGTGTTGGGGTTACAAACCAACGCTGGATAAACTAAAACAGCAACTGCCAGGTGTGATTCAATTTGAGTATGTGGTTGGTGGTCTTGCGCCAGATACTAATTTACCGATGCCGCCCGAGATGCAACAAAAACTCGAAGGTATTTGGAAGCAGATTGAGCGCCAGTTAGGCACTAAGTTTAACTACGATTTCTGGAAGCTTTGTACGCCAGTTAGAAGCACTTACCAATCTTGTCGTGCGGTTATTGCAGCGGGCTTTCAAGACTCTTATGAGCAGATGCTAGAAGCGATTCAGCATGCGTATTACTTACGTGCGATGCCTCCTCATGAAGAAGCCACTCACTTGCAACTAGCGAGAGAAATTGGCTTGAATGTTCAGCAATTCAAGAATGACATGGATGGCTCTTTCTTAGAGGGTGTGTTCGAAGATCAATTGAGCCTTGCAAAGAGCCTAGGTGTGAACTCTTACCCTAGCTTGGTTCTTAAAATTAACGACGCTTATTTTCCGATTGCCATCGATTACCTGTCGACAGAACCAACCTTGAAGCTGATTCGTGAGCGTATTATTGACAATATGCCAGCGCAATAACCACAGTTATGAATAACAAAAAGCCGCTCATTGAGCGGCTTTTTCGTAACTAAATGTATATCCATCCAAACGATAGTATTAAAGCACCATTGCTGCAATCCAACCAAAGATGATTAGAGGGATATTGTAATGGATAAAGGTTGGAACGACTGTTTCCCAAATGTGCTCATGTTGACCGTCGGCATTTAGACCAGATGTAGGGCCTAATGTAGAGTCAGAAGCTGGAGAGCCTGCATCACCTAACGCAGCCGCAGTACCTACCAGTGCAATCGTTGCCATCGGCGAGAAGCCGAATGCTAGCGCAAGAGGCACATAGATAGTTGCAAGGATTGGAATCGTAGAGAACGATGAACCAATGCCCATTGTTACCAACAGACCAACGATCAGCATCAGTAGTGCAGCTAAAGGCTTATTGTCACCGATGCTGGTTGATAGCGATTGTACTAGTGTTTCAACACCGCCAGTTTGCTTCATTACTGCTGCAAAACCTGCCGCTGCAATCATGATGAAGCCAATCATTGCCATCATGTGTACACCTTTAGTGAACACGTCGTGCGTCTCTTTCCATGCAATAACGCCGCCGAAAGTAAACACCATAAAGCCAGCTAGAGCACCGATAATCATTGAACCCGTGTAAAGCTGAACACCCAATGCAGCGACAATACCAAGTGCCGCAACTAAGATGTGCTTTTTATTGATGACATGATCGGTTTCGTCAACGACAGTCAACTCAGTTTCTTTGTAGACACGCGGTTTACGATAGCTAACAAAGATAGCCAGTAATAGACCAAACAGCATGCCTGCACCTGGCAGTAACATGGCGGTTGGGACTTGGCTTGCAACCACGTTTTCCAAACCGTTGTCATGTAGGTTCTTTAATAGAATGTTGTTTAAGAAAATACCGCCGAAACCAACAGGTAAGATCATGTAAGGTGTGATCAAACCGAAGGTAAGAACACACGCGACCAAACGTCGGTCGAGCTTAAGTTTCGCGAATACGCCCAAAAGAGGTGGAATCAAAATTGGAATAAAGGCGATATGGACCGGAATTACGTTCTGAGACGACATCGTAACAAGCACTAATGCCACCAACACGGCGTACTTTAAGCCAGTAGTGGAAGCGGAGTTTTCTTTGCCATTTAAGCGCTTGATAACACTTTTGGCCAGTAGATCCGTGATGCCTGATTTCGAGATGGCAACAGCGAAAGTACCTAACATGGCGTAGCTTAGCGCGATAGTTGCACCGCCACCTAGACCACTTTCAAATGCGGCAACCGTATCCCCAAGGCTCATGCCTGCGACTAGGCCGCCTACGATGGCACTAAACGTGAGGGCAACCACCACGTTTACGCGCATC
>NZ_WXWS01000581.1:0-2706 GCF_009904715.1 Vibrio sp. V42_P2S4T144
AAACATCAAACCTTCTACCGATAGATAAACTCTCATCAACTCGTTGGTCATCGCGATAAAAGTTATCAACCTCTATCAACTTCCCCATCCCGAAGGGTTAATTCCCTGAAGTGTTGATTCCATAAATCTCTCCCTGATCGCGCTTCTTGACCCAAGTCAATATTCATCTCGCATGCAAGAAGGCACCAAAATCATTCTCGCCACATAACTAATCCAGACACTTCATACAATCAATAGAGATAGAGATAGAGATAGAGATAGAGATAGAGATAGAGATAGAGAAGCAAAGCGGGTATGTATTCCCGTTGCAAGCTTGCGTTGTTAGCTCCTTCGTAAGTCATTGCCCCACCGCCCCACCCTTTTCACTTTTCGACAGCGACAAAAAAGCCCCTCATCGAAATGAGGGGCTAGCATTAGGCTGACGTTGAGTCCGAGAGAATTAAAGCATTCGAACGACAGAAGGGTGAACGGCGCGATACATGGCGTAATCAATCGCCTTCATGTTACTTGGGAAGACCAAGTTTTCGCACAGCAGGTACGTCTCAACCGACGTATCAATATAGAAAGCTTCACTGTAAGACTCACTGGCTAAATCCAGATCACCATCCAATTCGGCGTGCTTACCGCGAATCACATAGGAAAGCACTGAATCACGTAACCTCAATGCCTGTCCGAGATGCCGCTTGGCTAACGCCATGTCACCAATGATGGTTTCGTGCAGTGCTAAAGCTTCATAAATTCGCGGTTGAATTGGCCCCACCATCATTTTCACATTAGTCTCTAGTGCTTCACTGAGCTGCTGCATTCGCCCTTTCTTCAACTCCTGTGAGAAATCAAGAGCCTTTTGTACATGGTAAGCAATCAACAACTCAGCTTGAACGTAAGCATTATCCGGCTCGATTTCTAAAATGTTTTCCATCAAGTCGATACCTTGGCGGAATTGTTTAGTATCAGAGACATTAAGGTAATGGTTAGCCTGAACAAACAACTCCAACGCGTCGGGATTCATTGGCATTCCCGCCACCAGCATCGTAGATTTCAATTTGGCATCCGATACTTTCAGCACTTGCATCAAATCCAACGATGCTTGTTGAAGCACTGTCTTTAAATGACTACTGGTTAACGCGTATTGACGACTAAACAACACTTTTTCAGATGAGTTATTGCGATATTCCACCTCTAAAAAGCTGCCACCGTCATTCTCACGAACTCTCACCACAACCGATTTACCAGGCACAATGCCAGAAGTAAACGACGCCTTCTTTAGCATGACTCGGTAATCACTGACTTGAGCAATGTCGGACATCAACTTTTGGGCGAATCCGTCTGCCAAATCGTAGCTTAATCCTTCATTCGTAAAATTATCTTGAAACTTGAACTCAATCAGATGGGTATCGATGGCTTGGGTAATACGCACTTCCGATTGCTTGTAGGTAAACACGCCCATCACTACGACCAACATACTGATCCAGATGAAGTTCATAATTCCCAATCGCCAAGGACTGATTTTGTTTTTGCTCTGAGGTGCTTTTTTCTCTTTTGACATCTCGCAGACCGCGCGAGTTAGAGGACCGGCAGGAAAGGTAACGGCTGGTGCTATAGGTAGACAATCCTCTTCCGATTCTTCAACCGAAGGTGGGATCTCTTCATTTTGCCGACTTGTGACAAACTCTTCATGCGTCATAGTAACCACGTTCGCTACCAGCTTATAGCCACGCTTGGGCACCGTGATAACGTAGTTGGTATTTTCCTCTCGACCGTCACGTAGTAGCTTACGCAACTCAAAGATGGATTGAGTCACCACTTGATCGGTCACAATCGCTCCAGCCCAAACGTACTGAATCAATTCCTCGCGGTTGAACACCTCATTCGCATGCTCCGCTAAGAAGTGCAAAAGATTAATTAAGCGTGGCTCAACAGTAACTTCCCTATCTTGTCGATACAGCTTATTTTCATCAACGCTCAAAACCCAGTCATTGATTTGAAAATAGACTCCAACCATGTATGAAAACTCTCGTATCTACAGACAGCGTTACGCTAGGAATCAGACAATGGTCGATTCCTACAAGTAACTAAAGGCAAGATTATAGGTGGGAAAGCAGCGTGTACCTAGAAAAGCAAGTCGCCAAAAATGCAAACTTAAGTTAAGTGATGCAAGAATGAGACTACTCAAGTGCTGCGAGGATAGAGCAATGTGTGGCGTCATCGTCTGTATGACCACAACAAGCATCATTAATCTTCTTTAACGCTCGGCGAATTTTCGTCAGCTCGTTAATTTTCCCATCAATCAGCTCTAACTTAGCAGAAGTAATGGCTTTTACCTCTGCACAGCTGTGTTCTGTCGCTTCTAACTTAATTTCTAACAGGTCTTTAATTTCATCCAGACTCAAGCCAAGATCTTTACCTTTGAGGATAAAGTGCACCTGCTTTTGATTCTCTTCATCATACAAGCGGTAGCCTGATTCGCTTCGCCCTGCGGGTTTTATTAGCGCGTTTTTCTCGTAGAAACGCAATGTATCGGCAGTCACACCACAACGTTTTGCCAGTTCACCTATCTGAAACATAACTTTCCCTATTAACTATCTCGTTACTTTTAAAGCTAAAGAACGACTTTTTTGCAATTATTTTTGAGATGCCAAACGATTGCGCGAGCTTTTTTGTAATAAATTGGTTAGAATACGCGCCATCAAATGTGGAGACTGTTTT
>NZ_WXWS01000304.1:0-2704 GCF_009904715.1 Vibrio sp. V42_P2S4T144
GGGCTAAAACGAACACTCACTCGTCTTAAGTCACTTTGCAATAGAGCCAAGGCGCGATTGATTGAATCATTGATGTTAATCGCTTCATCCAAGTCGATATCCGTGCGCCCCAATTGTTTTACGGATCGCACAATGCCAACGGTATGTTTAGAAGCGATGCGTAAGTCATGGAGATCTCGCCCCATTTGCCAGAAACGTATCGCTTCTTCTGGTCTTTTTAGCCAATGTTCTGAAAGGAAGTTATTTGGAACGGCACGTGCAAGATCACGAGCAACCTCCTTGGTTAAACCGTAGTATTTTTCGAAGTGACGCCCCCGCTTTCTCGCTTCGCTAGAAGAGACTTTCTGCCCTTGCATTAAACCAAAATCAAAAAATTGACTCGCTTCCGGATGAACTTCTTCAAGCAGTTCCATGATAACTGTCTCTAGCCGTTCTGATTTACTGCTTACAACGCCTATCGCATTGTTCAACTCATGAGCAATACCCGCTGCAAGCTGCCCCAACGTTGTCATTTGCTCTGCGGTATGAAGCTTTTGTAGTGCTTTTTCTTTAGCCAATGCCTCTTGCATTGCGCGCCGTTGACGACGAGATAATTCGTTAACCATCACAGGCATAAATTGTGTCGTCAATGGTCCGTATGTCGCCTCTTCCACGGCAGGCGTATCACGCTGTATCCAAGCCAATTCAACATCTGTTTGAGCAATCACTGTCGAAGAGGCAGTCCACGTACCAGAAAAGAAACTATGTACGCCAATAAACGCACCTTGAGACGCAGAAAATACCTGAATCGGTTTCTTGTCATCTTCCGCGTAATAGCCCGCCAGTTCTCCCGACAGCACATAGTACAAGCGATCGTTGTAGCCAGCTTGCTCAATAAGCACCGACCCGGATAAAACCGTTAATCGGCGTTCAAGGTGATTAAAGTAGCGTTGTACTAACGCGTCTAACTTCGTTTCGTACATGGGTTATCCAATATGCCCAACAGTATGTAAAATCCACACCATCACAAAGCTGAGTAATACGCCAATCACGCCTAGCACGGCACCGATACGAGCCATTTGGCCGCTCTCGACATGCCCTGTTGCATGAGCTAACGCGTTTGGTGGCGTACTGATTGGTAACGACATACCGAGTGAAGCAGCAAATGTCACGACCAAGATCAGAGTAACTTCACCGCCGAGAGGCGTTAGCGAAGCCATAGAAGTACCCAGCGCAGCCATAATCGGCATCAGCAAGTTTGCGGTGGCTGTATGCGACATAAAGTTTGCCATTAACAAGCACAAGAAAGCCGCACCAAACAAGACAACATATGGCGAGAACTGATCAAACGGAATGCTGTGTACCACCAGCTTCGCAAGCCCGGTTTTATCTAGAGCAAGGCCCAGAGCAATACCGCCTGACACCAACCAAAGCACATCCCAAGAGATTTTCTTCAAGTCTTCTTTGTTGATGATGCCCGTCAATGAGAACACTGCGACCGGAATTAATGCTACTGTGTAAGAATTCATTCCATGTGCAGACCCCATCAACCAAAGAATAATCGTGCCGGCAAAGGTGACGTAAACCATTATTGCTTTGGGTGTTTTCAAAAACTTGCTTTTAATGTTCAGATCGATGGTGGTTTGTTCGGCTTTATATAAAAAGCCAATCAGAAACCAGGCTAACGCCATCATCACAATAACGAATGGCACACCAAATACCATCCATTCACCAAACGTAATTAAGTTGTCACCAACCAAATATTTTAGGGCGATGGCATTCGGTGGCGTGCCGATTGGAGTACCAATGCCACCAATGTTGGCTGCAACAGGAATACACAAGGCGAATGCAATTCGACCTGGGTCTTTAGGCCCGAAAACCGCTATCACAGGGGTTAAAATGGACAACATCATCGCTGTTGTTGCGGTGTTTGACATAAACATGGAAAAAACAGCGGTGATCAGCATCAACCCCAGCATAACGAACTTTGGTTTTTGTCCAAATGGTTTGAGTAACACTCGGGCTAAGTTGACATCTAACCTGTACTTTGTCGCCGCCATAGCCAAAAAGAAACCGCCGAGGAAGAGCATGATAATCGGACTAGCGAAGGTCGCCATTATCTCGTTGTATTGTAATAGCTCACCAAAATGTGGCTGCCCTTCTTGCAAACGAAAGAGCACAATACCTTTATTTGATACAAGCAATAGCTCTAGGACAATGATCACAACCGAAGTGGCGTAGATTGGAATTGGCTCGAATACCCAGCAAAGTGCGGCAAGCAAGAAGATTGCAATCACTCTTTGCTGGACGATAGTAATGCCATCAAATGGGAACGCAGAGAGAGGCATCAACCAAACAAGCAATGGTATCAATGTTGGAACAACGTATTTGAGATAAGGGCGCATAGTACTACTTCTCTTCCTGAGATGGTTAGCCAGACACATTTGGCGTTTGGAACGCTATTACCCGCCGCAAAACCAAAACTTTCAGACTGTTTTTAAGCCTTCAGAGACGAAATGCGGTAATGGCGTTCCAGAGAAGATTATGTACACTGTTTTCAAACAAAACGTTGGTGCGAGATCAATGAACTCGTTTTCACATTGGAAAACATTTTATATCTGTGTTCAAGCTCACTAAATGCTCACTATTTAAGTTAAATATACTTTTCCATCATAAAGTTAGTTAAGGTTTCTCCCCTAACCTCAACACGTTGTCGAGACTTAAC
>NZ_WXWS01000513.1:0-2701 GCF_009904715.1 Vibrio sp. V42_P2S4T144
CTAAAGAAGGTAGCTAAAAGTCTTTATATTATTCGTACCGCAATGATCCTGAATAAAAGGAAAAGAAAATGACTCAAAAAGCCCTACTTGTAATTGATTTGCAAAACGACTATTTCCCGGAAGGAAAGTTTCCTTTATGGAATACAGAATCGACTTTAGACAATGTTAAGAGAGTAATAACTAAAGCCAATGAGCAAAACATTCCTGTGATTCATATTCAGCATATTGCCGACCCTGCCATGGGTATTGCCCCGTTCTTCAATGAAGGCAGCGACGGTGCCAATATTCACCCAGAAGTTCTTGCTTTAGCGCCGAATTCCGAAATCGTGGTAAAGCACTTCGCAGATAGCTTTGAAGGAACACGTTTAGAAGAAGTATTGGCAAGCAAAAATGTAACGGAGTTACTTGTATGCGGAATGATGACACAAAACTGCGTGACACATACTGCTATTTCAAAATCTGCGGACAAGTATGATGTTTCGATCTTAATGGATAGCTGTACCACGGTCGATGAAATGATTCACAACATTGCACTTCACGCTGTCTCAACGAGAGTTCCCCTCGTAACTATTGAAGATAAGCTGTAATACACGCAAAACCTTTCGCTCACACAATGCGGGCGAAAGGTCACACATATATGCACTTCCATTGATATTTGCTTACTTTGTGTTAAACATTGGTTTCCAAATAGTTACAAGGAAACGTTTATGAAATGGATAGTCGTATTGTTTATTAGCTTATTTTCAGTTTTCAGCCATGCGAAAGAGTGGAAACAAATTCGCTTCACTGTTGAAGGGGCTTACCCCCCATTTAGCTGGACGACAAAAGAGGGAAAGCTAGAAGGGTTTGAAGTCGACCTCGCTAACGCGTTATGCAAAGAGTTAGAAGTAAAGTGCGTTATCTCAAAAATGGATTGGGATGGCATCATCCCTTCTCTCCTTAGTCGCAAGAACGATGCGATTATTGCTGCAATGACAATCACAGAAGAACGAGAAAAGAAAGTCGATTTCACCGTCCCTTATGCAAAAGTACCGACTCGTTTTGTAATGAAAAATGATAGAGAAATCAACATGGATGACGGCAGCCTAAATCGTTTATCTATTGGAGTTCAAAGAGCCACAATTGGTGATAAGTACCTTTCTGCCTTGTATCCAGATATTGATATTCGTCGTTATGGTACGTTCGATGAGGCATTTACCGATCTACTCAATGGACGGTTAGATGCTGTATTTGGCGGCTCAATCGGTTTAAGTGCTGGTTTTCTTGAAACTGCACAAGGTAAAGGCTATCACTTTACTGGACCAGCGTTTACAGAGGAAAAGTGGTTCGGCCGTGGCATTGGCGTAGCAGTGAGAAAACAAGACAAAGAATTAAAAGCATTACTCGATAGCGGAATACAAAAATTGATCCAGAGCGGTAAGCATAAAACCATCGCCAGCAAGTATTTCTCCTATAGTATTTACGAGTAACCTCGTTATTTTTTTATAGTCTGCGCGGTATAGGAAACTTCCCTTTCCCTATATGGCGACAAAAACAGAGCCCTCGAGCAATCGCCCGAGGGTTATTTTTATAAAAAAGCCCAGCTATATAAGTAACCCGCTCCCATGGCCATCGTTAAGATAACGATTAGGAAGGCAGCGATCATTTGGTTCTTAAAAATTGATTTCAACAAAATCACTTCTGTAAGACTTGCGCCAGCACTACCAATAATAAGCGCCATAACAGATCCAAGAGCCATACCTTTTTGTACTAGTGCCGCGCTAAGTGGAATGACCGCCTCTGCACGGATGTACAATGGAATACCAATGATTGCTGCGACCGGAATCGCGTACCACTTCGCTTCACCAGCGAACTCCGCAATGAACTCCGTCGGGATGAAGCCATAGATAAATGAACCAATCGCAATGCCCATCATGAGATAAGGGAACACTTGCTTAAAGTCTTTCCAAGTTGATTGCCAAATACGTGCCCAGCGGCTAGGTTCTTTCTCTTCCAAGACTGTCGCTGTTGCACTACCGTCTGATGAGCAGCAAGACACTTCCACTTTAGGTTCAGGTTTTGGTGCATCACCACAGTAAGATGTTTTCGCCGCAACTGGCGTAGGTTCATTGCAGGCGCTGGTACCACAGATTGATGCTGGTCTCGCTTCTTCTTTTTTCTTGCTTGAATCGCCACAAGAAGTACCGCACGAAGAAGAACCTACCGCTTGATATGCTTCTGGTTTGACGTAACGTTCAAACCCTAGTTTTTCAAGTACATAGCCTGCTACCACTGATACTGACATCGCGATAGCAAAGTAAAATACCGCAACTTTCCAACCAAAAGTCACCACAAACAAGCCAATAATCACTGGGTTAAGCAACGGGCTTGCAAATAGGAACACCATCATAGGTCCAAAACCTGCTCTTGCACGCAACAAGCCTTTTAAGAAAGGAATGGTCGAACACGAACAGAAAGGCGTAATCGAACCTAGCAACGCAGCAATGAAGTAACCTTTACCCTTTTTCGAGCTGAGAATAGATTGAATTTTTTCTGGCGTTAGAAAATCTTGCAACACACCGACAATGTAGCTAATTGCCAGAAATAAGATGATAAGTTCGGTTGCTAGAAACGCAAACATATCCAGCGCTTCTTTAGCCATAGTTATAATTTCTGTATTCACATTTACTCTCCTCGTCATTTTTCGCTAACAAGCTTACCT
>NZ_WXWS01000541.1:0-2689 GCF_009904715.1 Vibrio sp. V42_P2S4T144
GTTTGCACTCATGCCCGAGAGGCAGACGTAGTGATGCTGGATACCGAATTCGTTCGTATTCGCACTTTCTACCCGCAGTTAGGTCTGATTCAGCTTTTCGATGGTAATCGCCTCTCGCTGATTGATCCGACTGAATTAACGGATATGACGCCGTTTGTAGCGCTATTAAAAGATACTTCTGTGCTAAAAGTGCTGCACGCATGTGGTGAAGATTTAGAAGTTTTCCAAAACGCTTTTTGTTGTACACCATTCCCTATGGTGGATACGCAGCTGATGGCCGCTTTTCTCGGTCACGGCCTATCGACAGGCTTCGCATCGCTGGTGGAAGAATATTTAAGCGTAGAGCTCGACAAAAGTGAATCACGTACCGACTGGATGGCTCGTCCACTGACACAAAAGCAATTAGATTATGCTGCCGCAGATGTTCATTACTTGTTACCGTTATACGAAAAGCTGTTCGATAAGGTGACGCAAGCAGGTTGGTGGGAAGCTGTACAGCAAGAAAGTGATTTACTCGTTTCGAAACGTATTCGCGTAACCAATGAAGAGAATGCCTACCTTGATATTAAGGGCGCTTGGCAATTAAAACCTTCTGAGCTGGCGATTTTAAAGCCATTGGCGACGTGGCGTTATCGTGAAGCAATCAAACGAGATTTAGCGCTGAACTTTATCTTCAAAGAAGGTGATCTATTAACGGTCGCTCGTCTTGGTTTAACGAACTTTAAGAAGATGGAAGCAGAAGATATTGATATCCGAGCGATTAACCGCCATGGCGCGAAGATTGCCGCGATTGTTAAACAAGCGAAGCAAACACCTTCTGAAGAGTATCCTGCGAAAATTGAGCGTTTAATGGACTATCCGGGTTACAAGCAGGTCTTCAAAAATATGAAAGACTTGGTGAAATCGGCTTCGCAGAAGTCAGGTTTAGCCACGGAGTTCCTTGCCTCTAAAAAGCAGATCAATCAGTTGATCAGTTGGGTTTGGAAAAAAGATCGTGACCCAGAAGTATTGCCTGATTTGATGCAAGGGTGGCGTTTGGATTTACTCGGCGACAAGATGAACAAAGCATTAAAGTAATGAAAGATGAAAAAGGTTGGCCTCGATGCCAACCTTTTTCGTTCTAATTAGAGCATTCGTCTTGCGAGAGAAACTGATTACTTTTCTTCGTCTGGTAGCTTCACATTCAGCTCAAGAACTGAGATATCGTCGTCTTTGTGCTCAAATGTTAAGTCAACCATATTTGGATCAATTGCCACGTACTTGCTGATCACCTTCAAGATGTCTTCTTTTAATTGAGGCAAGTAAGACGGCGCAGGATCATTTTGGCTGCGGCGCTCTGCGACAATGATTTGCAAACGCTCTTTAGCTAGATTCGCAGAAGTTTTCTTCTGTGGACGGAAAAATTCTAATAATGACATGTCTAGCCTCCAAAGAGTCGTTTAAAGAGTCCTTTCTTCTCCTCAGTAAGGAAACGAAATTCAACCTGATTGCCTAATAAGCGATCAACGGTGTCAGAATAAGCCATACCCGCATCGGTGTTATCGTCAAAAGTGACTGGCACACCTTTGTTTGACGCGTTAAGCACGGCTTGGCTTTCTGGAATCACGCCCAGTAGTGGAATATGTAAGATCTCCTCTACGTCTTCAACGCTTAGCATTTCGCCTTGAGTGACGCGAGATGGGTTGTAGCGAGTCAGTAGAAGGTGCTGTTTTACTGGCTCTAGCCCTTGTTCTGCACGCAGTGACTTGGAATCTAAAATACCGAGAATGCGGTCAGAGTCACGCACAGAAGAGACTTCTGGGTTCGTTGTGACAATGGCTTCATCGGCATAGTACAAGGCCATTAACGCGCCTTGCTCGATACCTGCTGGTGAATCACAAATAATGAAATCAAAGCCCATTTCATCAAGTTCGCCGAATACGCGCTGAACACCATCTTTTGTCAGTGCGTCTTTATCACGAGTTTGAGAAGCAGGAAGAATAAATAGGTTGTCCGTGCGCTTATCTTTGATCAGCGCTTGGTTTAATGTCGCTTCGCCGTTAATGACGTTCACAAAGTCATACACGACGCGGCGCTCACAGCCCATGATTAGATCGAGGTTACGCAAACCGATGTCAAAATCGATCACCGCGGTCTTTTTTCCCTTAAGAGCTAGACCAGAGGCGATGGCTGCGCTTGAAGTGGTTTTACCAACGCCACCTTTACCAGACGTTACTACAATAATGCGTGCCATTTTTTTTCCTTTTTAGATTAAATCGCGAGAACTTCTAAATGTAATGATTCATCGGCTTTACTGATCATTACTTTCTTTTGCCAGTACTCGCTTTCAATTTGATCGCTTAACCAGTAGTCACCCGCAATGGATACCAGTTCTGCTTGTAAATCGTGGCAAATAATACGCGCTTCCTGCTGACCACTTGCTCCTGCAATCGCACGACCTCGAAGTGTGCCATGGATATGAATAGAGCCGTCAGCAATGACTTCAGCACCTGCACTTACGTGCGCTAGCACCACCAAATCACCATCTTTTGCGTAGATCTGTTGTCCTGAGCGGACAGGCGTACGAACTACTTTCGTTGGTGCCATTTTGGCAGGTGCTTGGCTTGGCGATTTGCTCGCCGACATAATGGCGAAGCCAGCTTCGGAAGCAAGGTTTTGTACACGCTTGTCTTTACAGCCCGTTACACCG
>NZ_WXWS01000458.1:0-2679 GCF_009904715.1 Vibrio sp. V42_P2S4T144
TCTTTAATTTGAGATCTTAATTCAAGTTTTAGGCAGATTTAGTAGGTTGATTTATCAAAATTGAAACAAATGAACAGCGAATCAACAGGTTACTTCATCGCATATTAATGTTATTGTGCGCTAAATTATTGACGCCCTTATAAGTATTCCACTTATAAGCCCTATCACCTCGAGAATTTTTACCATTATCTAGGAGAATCACAGTGAAGTGGACTCGTGCCAACGCCTTTTGTATTGGTATGTTCACCGCTAGTCATGCGTTTGGGCAAACGCTAGAGCAAGCGGTTGAAAACACATTAAAAACCAATCCTGACATCAAAAGTGCGTTCAATGAATTCGTTAGCAAGCAGTATGTGAATGAAGCATCTGGTGGTGCTTACCTCCCATCCGTAGACTTAGATGCCGGTATCGGTTACGAAGGAATCAAACCCGCAGAGTCAGGGCGAGATTCAACCGATCTGACAAGAAAAGAAGCCACCGTGACACTAACCCAGCTAATATGGGATGGCTCAGCGACACTTAATGATATGGATCGAACAGCAGCTGATGCTGAATCGGTACGTTATCAACTTCTAGCTGATGCCCAAGACACCGCTCTAGAGGTCGCGAAAGTTTATTTAGACTCAGTAAAAGCTTATGAAATTCTTACACTTTCCGAGAATAACTTGAAAGTGCATAAGAAGATCTATGAAGACATTAAAAAGCGAGTTAACTCAGGTATCGGTTCTACAGCAGACCTAACCCAGGTAGAGGCTCGTTTAGCAAAGGCTCATGGTAACTTGGTGGCAGCTCAGAACAACTTATATGACAGCCACACCACCTTTACACGCCTTGTCGGACAGTCACCACAAGGATTGATTTTCCCAAGAGCGGACCAAAACTTTATTCCCTACACCATCGATGAAGCGATTGACTTGGCATTCGAGTCACATCCAGTAATCAAAATTTCGGTAGCTGATGTGGACTCTGCAAAGTTCCAATACAAGCAATCTAAGGGAACTTACTACCCAACGATATCGGTAGAAGCGGCTCAAACATGGCGTGATGATGCAAGCGGTATCGAAGGAAGCAGCGAAGAGACAACAGCAATGTTACGTATGCGTTACAACCTCTTTAACGGTGGTAGTGACGTAGCCAACGCTGAAAGTTTTGCCTACCAACTAAATAAAGCAAAAGACCTAAGAGAACGTGCATACCGCCAAGTAGAAGAAGGTCTTCGTCTATCTTGGAGTGCGTTAGATTTAACACTTCAACAAAAAGAGTTCCTAGCGGATCACGTAGATTCGGCCTCAGAAACTGTCATCGCCTACGAAAAGCAGTATCGCATTGGGAAACGCACTCTGTTGGACTTGTTAAATACTGAAAACGAACTTTTCGAAGCGAGAAAGAACTACTTGGATGCTCGATACTCAGAGCAGTACGCCAAGTACCGCGTTATGAACGCGACTGGCCAATTGTTAAATGCCTTGCGTGTCGATGTACCTACAGAATGGAATGAAAAGGTGGAGTACTGATCATGAAACCAGTGAAGATTCTATTTGCATTGGGTATGCTCGCCATCACTCAACACGTTGTTGCTGAAGACGAATATGAGTATCGTCCTGTACCAAATGCAGAACAAATAGCAGATTTGCAAGATGACGATAACGATGGTGTCATCAATGCTCGAGATATGTGCCCAGGTACACCTGAAGGCTCAGAGGTCGACAACGACGGTTGTGGAGAATACATTAAAGCATCAGATAACATGCAAGTGCGGATACTTTTTGCTAACGACTCTGATGAGATCAATCCAGTCTTCAGAAGACAAGTCCGAGAGCTTTCCGACTTTTTAAAAGAGTACCCTACTACTTCGATAGAGCTGCACGGCTATGCTAGTAAAGTTGGTGGTTCAAAGCATAACCAAGATCTTTCTGAAAGACGAGCACGCAATGTCCGTGAAGCCCTACTAAGCTACGACATCGAACCGAGTAGAGTCCGCATTGTTGGTTTTGGTGACACTCACTTAGCACAGCAAGGGACCGATGAAGTCAGCCATGCTTTAAATCGTCGAGTAACCGCATCAGTCGTTGGTTACAAAGGCGAGATAAAAAGAGAGTGGACAATATTCACAACTCTTCCAGAAAGGTAAAGTACCTGTTTTTGTTTGCTCTGCAAGCACAAAGCAAACAAAAACGAGTGAATACTTAACCTCAGAAAAGGAGCTTCGGCTCCTTTATTTTTACTCATTTCGACAACCGTATTATGCTTTAGGAATCGGCACTTTAGTGTTACTCTAGCCACGTCATAACAACGAGAGTTTTGAAATGAGCAAACTTACATCAGATATCCAAGCGAACCTTGACCTTTTTGTTGCAGAAACGAAAGAAAACCAATTGGTTTGGGGTTTACGCAATGAAGAAGGTTGGCTATCTTGCGATTCAACTGAATTCGAAAACAGCGAAGTCATGCCTTTCTGGTCTTCTAAAGAAGATGCAGAAGCACATAATGTTGAAGAATGGGCAGATTTTACTGTACTAGAAATCCCATTAGATATCTTTGTTGAAGATTGGCTTTTGACTCTTGCTGAAGATGGTGTTCTTGTTGGAACTAACTGGAACGATCAGTTAGAAGGCAAAGAAATGGAGCCTCAAGATCTAGCAAAGCTTTACATTGATTAAAGATTTCTGACCTCAACTT
>NZ_WXWS01000193.1:0-2667 GCF_009904715.1 Vibrio sp. V42_P2S4T144
TTGGTTACTGTCTCGCGATTTCGGGGGCGGCAAAAAACTCAGTCAATATCGTCGATTTTATGGTTTGGGGCGTTGTCGCAATGCTTGCTCAAATTATCGCATTTGCAATTGTACGCTTTATTTTACTTCCGAAAGTGGCAGAGCGTATCGAAAAAGATGAACTGCCAGCCGGTATCGTATTAGCAGCAGTTTCTGTTTCGGTCGGCGTATTGAATGCCGCTTGCATGACTTACTAGGAGGAACGATGAAGCGGAGTTCTAACGTTAAACGTTCTTCCATGGACAAAAGCTTAAAGCTTGGGAAAATTCTTCCCTTTGCTGCCTTTGGTGGTATTTTCTTCTTTGCTACGTACGAGTCAAAAACAGAAGGGTACATTTTTTCTGATGCCGATGAGTGTAAATCTAACTCGCCTGAGTTTAGTGAACAGTGTGACATTGCATACCAAGAAGCTTTAGCTCGTGCCGAACAAAATGCCCCTCGCTACCGCAGCGAGTTCGAATGCGAGAATGATTTCTACGAGGATGATTGTTACTACAGTTCCAGTTCCCGAGCTTATGTACCTAACTTTGGCGGTTTTTTTTACAGTCGCTCATTAAGCGGGTTGAAAGGTTATAACAAGAGCTATTACTCAGAGCCGATGTACCGTTATAAATCCAAATTCTATAATGGAGCAGGACAATTCTTTGGCTCCTACCGAAATCAGCCGACCAAAGTCGCGACGAATAGCCTTAACAAACGTGGTGGCGGCACCATTGGCAGGGCGATGTCTCGAGGCGGGTTTGGTAAAGCGGTGTCGGTCAGTCGAGGCGGTTAAAAAGCACTATGTTTCGACGAGAAATACAAGAGCGCGAAAACTGGCGTGAATTAGCACGCCAGTTTGGTTTTGGTTTCCATACCATGTATGACCAACCGTATTGGGATGAGAGTGCTTACTATCAATTCACGCTGGAGCAAATTGAGCGCGATATAGAAGCGCCCACTGAAGAGCTGCATCAGATGTGCCTGGCTATTGTGGATGAAGTCGTTCGGAGTGAGCGGTTGCTGACGCAATGTGCGATCCCTGAATCTATGTGGGAGCAGGTCGCTTCTTCATGGAGACGAAGCGAACCTTCGCTTTATTCGCGGCTGGATTTCGCGTACAACGGGACCTCGCCAGCAAAATTACTGGAAAACAATGCGGATACGCCAACCAGCTTGTTTGAAACTGGCTTTTGGCAGTGGGTGTGGCTAGAAGATGTTGTAAATAAAGGTCGAGTTCACCAGAGCGCGGATCAATTCAATATTCTTCAAGACTTTTTGATCGAGCGCTTTGCCGAAATAGCAAAATACCAACCAGGACAAACACTTCACTTTAGCTGCTGCAAGTACACTGAAGAAGATAAAGGGACTGTCCAGTGTTTAGAGGAT
Organism: Vibrio sp. V42_P2S4T144; assembly: GCF_009904715.1. NCBI lineage: Bacteria > Pseudomonadati > Pseudomonadota > Gammaproteobacteria > Vibrionales > Vibrionaceae > Vibrio > Vibrio sp. V42_P2S4T144. The sequence goes on from NZ_WXWS01000193.1 coordinate 1,408, forward strand.
TGCGCGCGAGAGGCAGGGTTAGCAACGGCATTCGTGCATGTCGAAGATATTGGAGTGACGGAAGATGGTCTGTTTGTGGATGCTGACGACAGAGCGATTCGTTGGATGTTTAAGCTTTACCCTTGGGAGTTTATGTTTGAAGAGGAATATGCGAAGTACTTAGCGACTGCGAACGTAAACTGGTTAGAACCGATGTGGAAGTCGATTCTATCCAATAAAGCACTTTTACCGTTATTGTGGGAGCGCTTTCCTAACCACCCGAACCTTTTGCCCGCTTATTTTGCTAACGATTCAAAAGCGAACACTATGAGAGATTATGTCATCAAGCCACTATTTTCTCGAGAGGGCGCGAACATCGAGATCGTCATCGATGGAAAACGTTTTGTTAAAACGTCAGGGCCTTATGAATCTCAATTCAATATCGTCCAGCAATACCATCCACTACCTAAGTTTGGGCAAAACCATACGTTAATTGGCAGTTGGTTGGTCAATGATAGAGCTGCCGGTATTTCGATTAGGGAAGACAGTAGCTTAGTGACTCAAGATATGGCGCGGTATATTCCACATGTAATTTTAACATGATCAAAAAAGCTCTCCATTTGGAGAGCTTTTTGTCTATTCAGCCGTTCAATCTTGATGGTCGACAGCGTTGCGTCTATTGTTCTTCAGCTAATGCAACACCGCGCTGGGTAAGACCACATAACATCACTGGCATTGCATTGAAGATCTCTTCAAACTGCTCTAAGCCTTCCATACCTTGTTCGGCCAATGTTTCAATGGTTGTTTCTGGGTCGTAAAGCATAGTAAGAGAAAGTAAAACACCACCGAGTAGGGCATTATCTTCGCTATCCTCAGGCATCAACGTTTCCCAGTCATCACGCGCAAGTTGCCAGCCTTGTAATACACCTTCACAGAAATCGCGAGCCTGACTTGTTACAATGTCTTGCTCATCTAGCGCGCACCCTGCAGGCCACTGCCAAGTGCCTTCTAGGAGAGCGGGACGAGTTTGGTTCCACATTTGTACAATCTCGTCAATGTACTGCTCTAGTTGTTCACCGTCAGTAAATGGCGCTGTTTCTTCTCCACCCCATAAGAATGGCAACCACTCTTGAGGCATTAATACGTTTGGCGCTGCAGCCATCGCTGTTACAAAGCCTTGAGTTTTTGCTAGGTTTAGTAGTTTACCGTCAAGTTCTGGGAGAGAAAGGATGTCTTGTAGTTTCAAAATAGAATACCATTTGTTAATGGGCTGGTTGATTG
>NZ_WXWS01000102.1:0-2661 GCF_009904715.1 Vibrio sp. V42_P2S4T144
CATCACGTCAGATGAGAAAATAAAATAAAAGTTAGGCTTCATGTCACGCCATTCGACATAACGGATGGTATCTACTACTGCATCGTAATTCTGGCTGTTTATTACAAAGCGCAGCGTATCACCGAGTTTTATGCCTAAGTCATTTGCTACATCCGCTTCTACAGATACACTCCCTTTGTTTGTCCATTCACCCGAAAGCACATCATTATATTCTGGTAGGGTATCTCCCCATGTCAGGTTTAGCTCTCGACGTATCGCGTCAGAACCTTCTCCTTCGTAATCAATCTCTTTGACGTTTTGACCGTTAATCTCTGTTAGTCGTCCACGAATTATTGGATAAGCTTGTGACCGCGTAACTCCATTTTTATCTAGGGTTTCTAGGTAGTTATCGAGCTCATAATCACCAATGTTCAAAGCGAACACATTTGGCGCGTCTGCAGGTAAGGTTCTCTCCCAATCCGCGAGAATATCGCTGCGCACAAGCCAAATGATAGACAGCAACATCAAAGATAATGCCAAAGCACCAAACTGTAGGCCGCTGGTTACTGGCGTCCGGTTGATACGACTCAACGCAAGCTTCATTGCAGGATGGGTTGACACACGTGCAAACAGCTTTGTGAGTGTGACGCTAACTGCTGCGAGTACCACAAACTGTACCGCTATACCAGTGAGCACGATCCAAACTAAGGTGTTATCTGCATACAGTAAAAGCAGTGGAACAACGGGAACTAGAACAAGTAACATTCGCTTCCAAGAACGTTGCGCTTTACCCTGCTGTAGCACTTCTAACGCGGGAGTTTTAATCAAGCCTAACAATGGTATACCGAGAGCAGGCACCGTAATCAAGACTGCTGAGATAAATGCCACCAAAAATGGTGTGACACCGTAACCAGGGAGTGGGTCGGGTAATAAGTCTTTGAGTGGAATGCGTAATAAATATTCCAGCCCGCTCCCTAACAATAGACCGACGACACTGGCACTAATGAGAAGGATTGTGACTTGAATAAATAACCACTTTTCAATCCATCGGCGGCTCGCACCAAGACTTTTCAACATCGCAATAGTTTGTGTCCGGCTGTTCACGTAATTTTGACAAGTAAGAACCAATGTTGTCGCCGCCATAATGATGACAATCGCTACGGTCAAAGACAGATACTGCGTCGTGCGTTCAAAAACCTCATTACTACGACTGGCAGTATCTTGCGTGCGCCAGCGATCGCTCGGAGAAAGCTGCGTATCATCTTGTAAGCTCTTTAGTGTTTTATCATCGGCTTGTAAAAACAGACGGTATTGAACTCGGCTCCCAACTTGAATTGCTCCTGTTTTATCTACGTCACTTTGATGAATGTATGCAGAAGGCATTTGCTGAAATGGATTAAAGCTCAAGCCAGGTTCCATCAATACTGCGCCTGATACAGTAAACTCGGCATCGCCTATCGTGACGCTGTCACCTGAGTTTACGTTTAGTTGAGTCATAATCCGCTCATCAAGCCAGAGTTGGTTCTCTTTAACGCGACCGGCCGGATTATTTTCAAGAACGAGCTCTCCCATTAAAGGGTAATTATCATCCACCGCCCTTACAGAAATAAGCTGCATACCATTATCGCTAAATGCCATAGTGGCAAATCGCGTCATCATCGAACGTTCAAGGTTTTCAGTCGAGGTTAACAACGTGTCCGGAATGGGATTAGCAGACACAAACACCGCATCTGCCGTTAATGCATCCTTCCCCTGCTTGACGATCACCTGCTCCATTCGTTCTGCTAATGCAGAAAGCGCAAAGATACTCGCAATCACGAGAATAAGAGCAACGCTAATAGGCCAAAGATTCCCCTGCCTTATTTCGCCGAAACTCCAACGTATCAAACTTTTATTCGACGAGTGCTGTGTTGTACTGTTTTGCTCTGTGGATGTTGCTTCACTTGATGATACTGCAGACATTATATCTCCTCCTTAAGCTCACCCGCCTCCATACGATAGATACGGTCACATCGGCTTGCTAGATGACCATCGTGTGTTACTAAAATCAGAGTTGTCCCGTGCTGTTCATTAAGATCGAATAGCAGCTCAATCACTTTGTCTGCGGTTTGATGGTCAAGATTGCCGGTAGGCTCGTCTGCGAACAACAGCTCAGGCTGTGTCATAAATGCACGCGCTAGCGCAACTCGCTGTTGTTCACCACCAGATAACTGGCTTGGTAAATGGTCGACACGTTTTTCCAATCCAACAGCAGCTAATAATTCCGCTGCTCTTGCTTCATCTTCGGCTTCACCACGTAAAAGACAAGGAAGCGTGACATTACGTAATGCACTCAAACTCGGGATTAACAAGAAACTTTGGAAAACGAAACCTAAAGAGTCAGCCCGAATTTTCGCACGTGCTTCATCGTCCAGTTTTGATAATTCATGACCTAATAAAGTAATTTCGCCTGATGTCGGCGTATCAAGACCAGCTAGCAACGTCATCAATGTTGACTTACCTGCACCGGAAGTTCCGACGATGGCGATTTTTTCTCCTTTTCGGATGTCAACATTTACGTCTTTGAGGATTGTTAATTGTTCTTGATTAGTAGAGACTTGTTTAGAAACCAAATTGGCTTGAACAATAGGTGCATTAAGTACAGGTGTTTGCATGATTCGTATACTTTCCTTAGTTCTATTT
>NZ_WXWS01000191.1:0-2659 GCF_009904715.1 Vibrio sp. V42_P2S4T144
GGCATTAGACGTGTGAAAGTACCTAAGCGATCGGCGCCTTATTGGCGACAGCACTATTTTTTAGTGCACTCACTGCCGCTTACTACTATCAGAAATATCTGACGTTGTTAGAAAACAATGTTGAGAACACCGCTCAAGAAGCGTTACATCAATTGGCCTATACTGGCCGTGAATACAGCAATATTCAGGATCAAATCGAAACGATCAGTGACCTACTTGGTCACAGCCAAAGTCTGTATGAATATCTGCGCCAACCTAACCGGGTGAACCGTTCCATCTTAGAAGACATGTGGATCTCGGTCGCAATCAATCAAAAGTTGTATAAGCAAATTCGCTTTCTTGATGTTTCTGGTCGAGAAAAAGTGAGGATTAATTATGAGATTGAAACAGGCGCTGCGTTGCCCGCGATCAAATTGCAAAATAAGTCAGAGCGAGATTACTTTCAATTCGCTAAGAACTTAGACGATGGCGAAATCGCTTCGTGGGGGATAGGTTTAGAACGAGAGTATGGCGAGTTAGTCTATCCCTATAGCCCGTCACTGCGTATTTTGATGCCTATTTCGCTTAACGGAAAGCGCGAAGGGTATCTTGTGCTTAATGTTGATATTGACTATTTATCCTCTCGACTCAACTATTCGTCAGTGCTTGATTTCCATATTGAGCTGATTAAGAGTGACGGATTTTACATTGATAGCCCTAAATCAGCTCGTTTGTATGGCCATATAATTCCCGCTCGCTCTCAATTTAATTTTGGCCGGATGTACCCAAACATTTGGCGTAGTTTAAATTCAAAAGATTCGGGCTATGCTTACAATGGTTCGAATTTGGTCGCGTATCGCACCATCCAGTTTGTTTCTAGCGAACCTCTTCATCTGGTTATTGATCTTACCAATGAGCAGTTATTATCCCGAGCTCAGAGGGATATTGATGACTTAATCCAAGAAGCGTTTTTTGTTTTAAGTTTGGTGCTCGGCTTCACTTTGCCGACGGCAGCCCTTGCTCTGCATTATCGGCGTCATAGTATGGAATCGAAGTTGGCTCGAGCTGCTCTTGATGGTATGACTGCGGTGATGATCTCGGATGCTTCACATAGAATCATCATGGTTAATCAAGAGTTTGAAAATATGATGGGTTACTCAACCAAGCATGCCCAAGGTTGGAGTGCACATCATTTAATTCTCTTACCTGAAGATCTCGAAGCAAACCTGAGTATCTGGAAAACACTGAAGAGTGAACACGTATGGGAAGGGGAGATTCGTTGTCGAACTAAGTTTAATCAAGTCTTTACTGCAATAATGCGTATTCAGGCGAATTTAACCAAATCAGGTAAAGTGAGTTATTACATTACGTCGCTGGTGGATATCTCTGGGCAAAAAGAGTTAGAAGAAAAATTACGAAACCTAAGCGAAAAAGATGGCTTGACGGGGTTGTGGAACCGCCGAAAATTTGAAGAGCAATTGGCGCAATATGCGGGGATTATTGAACGCTATCCTGATAGCCCTCCTGCTTGTTTGGCGTTGTTTGATATTGACCATTTTAAGCGTATTAATGACGAGCTAGGCCACGACGAAGGAGACAAGGTGATTTGTAGTGTCGCAGAAACCCTCCTAGAAGAAGTCCGCAGCACAGACTTTGTATCTCGTGTCGGTGGTGAGGAATTTGCAGTGATCATGCCGCATACAACACTAGAAGAGGCTGAAATTGTATTGAACAGGCTACGTGTCGCGGTTCAAATGCGTAGTGATAGAGGCATTACCGTCAGTGCTGGGTATAGTGATTTAACCTCTGATCGTACAAGAACGTATAAATGTGCTGATATTGCTTTGTATGAGTCAAAAAGTGCAGGGCGTAACTGCGTATCGCTGTGTCATAGTTATGATGATATTGCTTAGTGCTTTTACAAAAACGAAAAAACGGGGATAGACCCCCGCTTTTTAGTCTCAGCGTTATTCGCTAGCCAGTATGCGACATTGGTTGTCGATGGCGGCTTCGATACACTGTATTGACTGTCTCAAATAACGCTCTAGATAACCTAAAGCATCCTGACTCTTTTTGTCTAGCGATGCCTTCATCAGTATTTCTTGCTCATCGAGATTACAGTGCCCAGGGTTCCCTGTGCCTAAAATCTGCATCGCGAAGTATTGGTAGCGTTTAATTTGCGTGAGTAGATCGCGGAAAAACCCAAACATATTGACAGAGCCAGCACCTTCAAACAGCGCAGTAAGAAACTGATTTTGGCGCTCTTCCCATTCCCTCCAACAAAAGCTTTCGCCAGGTTTTACTCGGGATAACTTGTGATAAGCAGTTAGTACATCCAGTTCCCATTTTTCATCGCCAATCATAATTGCCTTACTGAGTAAGCATGCGGAGACCATTTGCAGGCTTTCGTACAAGTCATGTAACTCATCTTTACATACAGGTGCAACCCAGCAGCCTTTTTGCGGCTCGAGTTTGACGTATTTGCTCCAAGATAATTGCACCAATGCTTCTCGAATGGGTGACGCTCCTACGTTGTACTTCTCTTTGAGTTCGGCAACCACGAGTTTTTGACCTGGTTTAAGCTCGCCATCGAGAATATCCTGACGGATCATTCTTAATACTTTGTCGGTAAGAGTGGGACTAGACACATACACCTCATAGAAACTTTAATCGTGACGAT
>NZ_WXWS01000068.1:0-2655 GCF_009904715.1 Vibrio sp. V42_P2S4T144
GAGATTGTTGATTTGAGCTAATAAACAAACCCGACACGATAGGCCGGGTTATATATTAAGACTTAATTAAGCGGTTTGTGATTCTGGCTTTTTATTCGTTTTTAACGCAAACATCGCGATAACGAGTAACACAAATGGAAGAACATACAGATTAAGATTCTGCCAACCTACGGTAGACTCAAGCCAACCAGATAGTAATGCGGTGACGGTGACACAACTGAACACGAAGAATTCATTAAACGCTTGAGCCTTGCTTCTGTTTTTCGCTTCATAGCTTTGACTAAACAGCCCGGTTGCTGCGATAAACATAAAGTTCCACCCTATTCCTAACAGGATTAAAGCAAGACTAAAATGCCAGATAGACACTCCATGTATATTAATTCCAATACAAGCAACAAATAGCAATCCACCCGCCAAAATCATATTCTTAGCGCCAAACCGCTCTATCAGACGGCCCGTGACAAACGCAGGTGCAAACATACCCAACACGTGCCATTCGATCACTCCCGCCGCTTTATCAAAATCAAAGCCACAACCAATCATCGCTAAAGGAGTTGCTGTCATTAAAATGTTCATCACCGCGTACGCAACCATTGCCGCGATAACGGCCAGCATGAAATTAGGTCGACGAATAATCAGTCTCAGCTTATCCGCCTTAGCGTGTAGCGCCTGCGTGTGTGCAGGTGGAAAACGAATGGTTTGTAGCACAACCAACGCGGTTATATAAAGCACGACAAGCACAGCAAATGCACTAATGTATAAGCCATCACCTGACCACTGCTGTGAGTACACCGCCAAATTAGGTCCAAGGATCGCCGCTAACACCCCACCCGCCATAGATATCGAAATCGCCCTATGCCTTGCCGACTCTTCACACACTTCAATGGCAGCAAACCTGTATAGAGTACCGAAACCTATACCAACACCAAGCAAAAACGTAGACATGCAGAACAGATAGAAGTTTTGTTGACTTAATGCATACGTCGCTAGACTAGCACCCAAAATGCCAATGACATTACCAAGGCTAAAACCAAGGCGACGCCCTAACTTGCCCATAATTAGCGACGCAGGAATTGTCGCGGCCATCAGTCCCAAAAACTGCAGTGCAACTGGTAATGTGATAAAACTTGATGACGGCGCAAGTGTTTTGCCAATAAGGGCAATAACAGATATGAGTAAAATATTCCCTGTCATTAATAAGGCTTGGCAGAGGGATAGAAGCCATACATTACGATTCAATTCCAAATTCCTTTTGGTTACAACGTATACAGATAACATATAGGAAAGCAGAAGCAATAGAAAGATATGAGAGTAATTCTCAACAAAAAGAGCCAGAGGCATAGTACCTCTGGCTCTTCACTATTCACTTTTCGCTTTTAAAAAGTTTTTCTGTTGAGCTTACTTGTTGCGGCGCGCTTTTACTGCATCAGAAAGCTGACGAAGTACCGTTTCCGTATCTTCCCAACCAATACATGCATCAGTAATCGACTGACCATAAGTGGCTGCTTTACCATCCACTAAGTCTTGGCGACCTTCAACTAAATGAGACTCGATCATCACTCCAAAAATGGCTTCTTCGCCACCAGAGATTTGCTCGGATACATCATCAGACACCAGCATTTGACGCTTGAACTGCTTCGAGCTGTTAGCATGGCTAAAATCAATCATCACTTTTTTCGGCAGACCTGCGGTGTCCAGCTCATCTTTAATTTGAGCTACATGTGCTGCACTGTAGTTTGGTTCTTTACCGCCACGTAGAATAATATGGCAGTCTGGATTACCAGCGGTTTCTACGATCGCGGAATGACCGTATTTTGTTACTGAAAGGAAGTGATGGGAAGCGCTTGCAGAACGAATCGCGTCGCTCGCTATTTTAATATTCCCGTCTGTACCGTTTTTGAAACCTACAGGACAAGAAAGACCAGAAGCTAGCTCGCGGTGAACCTGAGATTCTGTCGTACGAGCACCGATAGCGCCCCAACTGATCAAATCCGCCACGTACTGAGGTGTGATCATATCTAAGAATTCACTTGCCGTTGGCAAGCCCATATCGGTTAGATCAAGAAGAAGTTTACGTCCGATACGTAGACCATCATTTAGCTTATAGGTGTCATTTAAGTAAGGGTCATTGATAAGGCCTTTCCAACCAACGGTTGTACGCGGCTTTTCAAAATAAACTCGCATAACAACCTCAAGCTGCTCGCCCAGTTCATCACGTAGTACTTTTAGCTTTTTACCGTACTCAACCGCGGCAGCCGGATCGTGAATAGAACACGGGCCAACGATCACGAGTAATCGATCGTCTTTTCCTTCAAGAATATTGTGAATGGCGTTACGGCAATCAAAAGTGGTCGAAGAAGCGGTTTCAGTCGCTGGGAACTTCTCTAATACTGCAACAGGTGGCAATAACTCTTTTACTCTATTTATTCTTACATCATCAGTTTGAAACATTACTTCTACTTCCTGGTTTTATTTCCGACCCCATTTTTACCAACTGAACTCATTGCAACATTGTTCACAAAGCGAGCAGCATCAAGGGCTGTGGTCATTTTCTGTCTAGCGTTTAAGTAACTTATCGGCTTAGGCGTAGACTTGCAATCAGTTTTTGCAAATAAATGCAAATAAAAACCACCTGTTAATCACCGCGCACAATGT
>NZ_WXWS01000029.1:0-2651 GCF_009904715.1 Vibrio sp. V42_P2S4T144
CTTAAATCTTTCTCTAGTTTTAAAACGATGATGAACGAGTTGATTTTTGAACAACAAAAATCTGTGCCACAAAAAATTTATATCGACCACTAATCATTTCACCTGTACACGGTTTATTTGTACAAAGAATAGACACACTAGTTTGTTATAGTTTTGTAGACACAAGTGGCATTCGCACTTTGAAGGTGAAGGAGGCAAAAAGAGAGGTTATGTTGAACGCCATGAATATGCGATTCGATATCCTTAAGCCATTTTTAAGTAATATCGCCAAGTGACTTTAAGATGTTAGATTCAGCGTTTTATATTCGAAGCAAGGATCTCAAAGTCACTTGGCTATCAAAGTAAATGGGAGGGATAAGTTCAGATTCATCGTGCGATGAGCCTGAACTCTTGATTTCTGTTACGCTAGCGAGCGACCTTTCACGCAGTTGCGTCCGTTCGCTTTCGCTTGATAAAGCAATTTATCGGCCTGATCGCAAAGTGATTTAAAGCTCATCTCATTATCTTCAGTGGTAACGACTCCAAAACTACAGGTCACTCTCACTTCTTCTTTCTGTTCCGTAACAAAGCCATGTAGGGATAAAGCGCTACGTAAACGTTCGGCAGTAATAAGGGCGTTTTCATGGTCTGTATTGGGCATAACAACAACAAACTCTTCACCACCAAAGCGAGCAACAATGTCGTTTTCACGTACAGTTTCCTCCAACACTTTGGCAACGCCCGTTAGTACGGTATCTCCAAACACATGCCCATAGGTATCATTTACCTGCTTGAAATAATCCACATCGATTAACGCTAAAGTTACTGGCCCCGATTGTGGTTTATTTGGCACCATTTTCTGTTTATCGAGTTTGCTATCTACCCATTTATTTAAAGCTAGATAACCGTACTTAACTTGCTCGACTTGCTCAAAAACAAAGTGTTGTATTTTTTCTTGCTTAGATTGAGGTACCGGTTTCTCTTTTCGCTCACGCCTCACTTCTACTGGCATAGTGAACCAGTCCTCTAAAAAACGGCGATTGAACAACCCTGTCAATGTGTCTGTCTTTGCGAGGCGACGCATTCTCAAACGCGAGCGATTGACGACGAGAAATACTACCGCCATCAAAAATAGAACACCGATGAGCGCAAGTAGCGCTTCACCCAATAAGTAAAAAGTACGACGGTTATTTTCTAGCTCCATACGCTGCAACACATTGTTCCAATTGAGATCTTCGTTTTCATATTCAAGTCGTTCCAACTCAAATAACGTCTGCTGGCGCTCAAGATTTTCAACTTCTCTTTGATTGCTAAATTGGATAAATTTATCGTGATAGTTACCGTAAGTTTCGAATGCTAGTTTAAAGTCATTGCTTCCCGCATAGGCCATAGCGGCGACTTTTAGTAGCTCCATTTGCTGTTGCTTGACGTATCGACTATCTATAATCTCCGGCAGCATTGGTGCGATCATCGCTAAAAGTATTTCAAATTGCTGCTGCTCTAACATATATTCGGCTTGTAACAACTTAAATGTTGCCAAATACGCGCTAGACGTTTCTCTGTACTGTAAATTCTCCGCCAGCTTCAAGTGGTTAACCATCTTCTTTTCTTGATTCGTCTCGCGATATAAAGCTGCAAGTTCAAGGTTAACTCGAAATCTAAAGCGTCCATCACCGATAATTTGAGCCAGCTTTAACGCTCGCTGATATGACGCTATCGCCTCTTCGTATTGGAACTGTGCTTTATGAAGTTTCGCTATCGTCAAAACGCTCAACAACTCATTGAACGACATACGCCTATCCCTAAAATAGCGATATGCTTGTTCCAAAAGCGCCTCAGATCGGTCGTAACCCTGAATTTTGACAAGTACGTCACCTAGCTCTAGTGCTGCACGTTCGACCAGCCCGTGAACACCTGAAGATTCAGCCGCATCCATGGACGACATAAGTGCAGCATAGGATTTTTTAAACTCACCTTGCTCATCGTAATAGCGTCCTTTTAGCAACAGGATTTCTGATTCAAGTTGCTTATCACCATTCTCACGCGATGTTTCCAACAAGCTATCCAACGCAGAAAGCGCGGTATCGATATCGCTCTTTCCAACCATAGTTCGCATCTGAATCAACTTAAACAGGAGATACTCATGGCTCTGTGGACGCACAAGCTCCAATCCTTTTCGAACGACACTCTGACTCTCTTCTAAGCGCCCTAGCAGCTCTAAAACCGTGGCCTTGGCAAGCCAGTAACGCACCAACAGCGCTGTTGGTTGGTTTTGTAGTAAAGACTCTTCTTCTAACGCTTCAATCAAAGCTAAAGAACTCTGAGGTAATGCGTAAATTTGATTTTCGATGCCTTCTAACGACTGTAAAAACTTACCTTCCTGTTCCACCTTTTCTGTGGATGCCTGAACAGAAAAACACAGACACCCCAATAATAGCGGCATCGTCCTAAGCGAATGAAATAGTGACATTATTGCTCTTCCCTAATGGGTAGTTACTTCAGTGTAATTGAGAATTCTGATTATTTATTATTAAGACAACTGAAGGTTATTCAGTCAGCCTCATATTCCCATGTATTTTGCGCTGAATAATAAATCACCATCTTTAGATGCCGAAATAGTTTTCGGTCACAATATAACCAATGAGAGTATTTTTTACACACCAAGAATAATG
>NZ_WXWS01000222.1:0-2643 GCF_009904715.1 Vibrio sp. V42_P2S4T144
ACTTTAGATAAAAACTTCTGCAATCTAGGGTTGGTGGGGTTATCAAAAAATCGCTCAGGAGAGTCAGAAACCAAAAGCTCACCATCTTCCATAAACAACACCCTATCAGCGACCTCTTTTGCGAAACCCATTTCATGAGTAACCACTACCATCGTCATTCCGTCCTTGGCCAAATCTTTCATCACATCAAGAACTTCTCCAACCATTTCAGGGTCTAGTGCTGATGTGGGTTCATCAAACAACATAATGTTGGGCTTCATTGCTAACGCACGAGCGATTGCGACGCGCTGCTGCTGTCCACCTGATAAATGATTAGGATAATTATCCATTCTCTCCGACAGACCGACTTTATAAAGCAAATCTTTTGCTTCTTTCTTCACCGATTCAGGGGCACGTTTAGAAACCTTTAAAGGTGCTAACATGACGTTCTCTATCGCCGTTTTATGTGGAAAAAGGTTGAAGCCTTGAAATACCATGCCCACATCAGCGCGTAGTTTATTGATATCCGTAGATTTGTGGTACATATCGATACCATCTACGATAATAGACCCACTATTTATTGTCTCTAATTGATTGATCGTCCGTAAGAATGTTGACTTACCAGAACCTGACGGTCCTACGATGACAATCACTTCCCCTTTTTCTACATTTACCGATACGTCCTTGAGCGCATGGCAGCCATTAGGGTAAATTTTATTAATTGTTTTTGCTGAAATAATGTATTCCATTAATGACTCCACCATTAATCACTTGCTGCCAATTTCTTTTCTAACGTTTGTATTGCCCAAGATAAGGTACTAGTTAGAAGCAAATAAAGGGCCGCAACGGTAAACCAAACTTCAAATGGGGCAAAACTACCACTTACGACTTCCCTGCCCGCTTTTGTCAGATCAGTAATCGAAATCACGGAGACAAGTGAGGAATCTTTTATCAGGTTGATAAACTGCCCGGCTAAGGGAGGTAATGTCTGCTTAAACGCTTGAGGTAAAATGACATAAATCATCGCTTTGGGATAATTCATTCCTAGTGAACGCGCCGCTTCCATTTGTCCTCTTGGGATTGACTGGATTCCTGACCGCACAATTTCTGCGACGTAAGCGGCGGTAAACACGGAGAGCGCTATCACTCCCGCAGTAAAACGCTCAAGGTCAAGCACAGTACCAATAAAGAAGTAAACGATAAAAATCTGTACTAAAAGAGGCGTTCCACGAATGACCTCGACATACACAAGCGCCAGCTTTTTTAATGCCGGATTGCTGGATATACGCATTAGTCCGACAACTAAGCCCAACGCTAGAGCAATGATAAGTGACCAGAGTGAGATTTTAATGGTCGTCACAACACCATCTAAAATTGGGCCAGAGCGCCACTCTTTTATAGTTGCTAAGGTATCTCCTTCAAAAATAAGATCACCTTCATAGACGTCGACAGACTTATATTGGCTTAGTTCAAGAACAATATCACCATGAATACTCTCCAGAGCCAGTTGGTTATTCTCGTCGAGAATGATGTTCCCATCGACAGGCGCGGTAATGGATGAAGCAGCGTTAGTGGCAATATAAGGAAGGACACGCTCCCAATTCCAGCTGTAATCGATTCGCTTACCTGACAGATAGACAAGACCGCAAATTGATAGCAAAACAAGAACAAAAACAGCGTTCCACAATAGGGATTTAAAGTTATTTTGCATGTGATTCCGAGAATGACTTTGATTAAAGTTGGTTGGGTATTTGAATAAAGAAAAGCGTTAGCTTCACAGCACGAACCGTTTGGTTGGCGATGAACCGAGCCAGAAGCTAACCGCTCCTCTACAATAACAAAATGATTACTTAACTTGCTTTAACCATTTATCGTCGTTAAACCACTTATCGTAAATGCGATCGTAAGTTCCATCGCCCTTAATTTGACGTAAATAGTTATTTAAGAAGTTAAGCGTATCTGGATTTCCTTGCGGCACAGCCCAACCCAAAGGCTCGTAAGTAAACGGTTTAGCCAAGTGCATTAACTGCCCTTTGTTTTCCGCCACATAAATAGAGTTGTAAGGAAAGTCATAAACAAACGCATCTACCTTTCCGTTGGCAACCTCAAGTACCGCTTCAGACTGGGTTTCGTATAGATTTATCTTAGCTTTCGGAAGGTATCGTTTTACCGCTTGCTCACCCGTTGTCCCAAGCTTAGTTGCAACAACATATTCTGGACTATTGAGATCACGGTAACTAGACACTTTACCTTCATGTTTGAGATCTACGAGAATGGATTGGCCAATAACCACATAGGGATCAGCGAAATTCACCTGAGTATTTCGCATAGGTGTGATCGTCATCCCGCCCATAATCATGTGACACTTACCAGTCAACAGTGTTGGGATAATGCCATCCCATGAAGTGTTTACCGGCACAAACTTAACATCCATGGCACGCGCCATTTGTTTACCCAAATCGATATCAAACCCGATGTACTGCCCATTTTTTGCTGTCATTTCAAAAGGCATATACCCAGAATCAAAGCAGACTTTTAGCTCCCCTGTACTTTTGATGTCGTCTAAAATTGGGTCTGCATTAACCGTCGTCGAAACAGCTAACCCCAGTGCAGCAAAACACAATAACTTTTTCATGGATATTCCTTTATCATTTGTTGTAAAGT
>NZ_WXWS01000656.1:0-2619 GCF_009904715.1 Vibrio sp. V42_P2S4T144
CTTTGTTTACAACCTATAAAGCTAAATAAGTGCAGTAATCTCAATTCAAGTTACGACCGAGCAAGTCAACGGATATAAAAAAAGCGACAGTCAGACTGTCGCTTTCTAAGTGCCATCAATTGGCGAAACTGTGTTGCACACATTTGGTGCACCAATGATCCCTTTGTTTTTAGAGCTTTCCCTGCCAAAAAGAGTTGTTTTTCATCTTCCTGATGAGTTTTGGCTATCCGTTTACTTCCTGTCTACTGAGCAACTTCCTGTGCCTGATCCGTTTCACTGTCTTAACCGTCAGACGAGATGACCATCCTTATCTGATAGGCTCCCTACCTATCTAAATCCCTTTCTAAATCACCAAGCATCCGAGCTACATCCTTGGAGACCTAAACCGTGGTCTTAAATCCTTACATTCACTCCCTGTGAACGACTTCTACTTTACGCCATCCCGTTATGCTCACAAGTAATGGGTTGAAAAAATAATCCGCCTATTTTTCTAAAAAATCAAAATTATCATTTAATCAAAAACTTAAAAGCACTAACAAGAAAAAGCCAACATCAAGTATGGCAAATGTCTCACAAACTGCCGAGCCAACTATCGCTTTCGCATCCAAACTCGACTGTGATATCTGTCACGAACAAAAATGCCCTAGTGGATTCACTAGGGCATTTTTGTACAAGTTGCTCGAACGATGTAGGGACATCTACCCAACCAGCTCAAGATGCAGGATCTTGAGCGATTTAGGTATATTAGTGCAGACCGCCAACGTATTTAGACAGCACTTCGATATCTTCGTCTGTCATTTTCTTCGCGATGTCGCGCATCATGGCATTCATATCATTACCACGGTCGCCATCACGGAATTTTTCTAGCTGAGCTTTGATGTAGTCAGCATGCTGACCAGAAATTTTCGGGAAACCTGAAAGCTCAGTACCATTGCCACGAGGACCATGACATGCAATACATGCGGTTAGGCCACGCTCGGCATCACCAGCGGTATAAAGCGTTTTGCCTTTTGCTACTACATCTTCAGGTGTTGAGTTTTCTGAAACTGGTAGCGAAGCGTAGTAAGCAGATAGGTCTGCGATATCTTCATCGCTCAGTGGCATTGCCATACCACTCATTACAGGATCGTAACGACCTTGTTTACCACCACTTGTCATGCCTAGCTTAAGTTCTTTTAACTGCTTCTCAAGATACTTAGCGTGTTGGCCTGCGAGTTTCGGGTACGTTGTTATTGCACTGTTGCCATCTGCTCCGTGACAGGCGACACAGGTTTGTGATTTTGCTTTACCAGCCTCAATATTACCTTGGGCCCATACTGAGCAACTGGCTAAAAGACTCAAAATTAGCGCTAATTTCTTCATGACATTCCATTATAATTATCAAGCTTCCAGTACCACGGAATGTGAACATACCGCGTACACTCATGGTACAATAGGCGACCTTATGCCGAGCACGGTTATTTTACACATTTTCACAAAAAAGTAATCAATCGACTACACAAAGTCGAGATGGAGTTAACAGTGAGCGTAAAAATTCATTACCAAAATACGCATTTCATCACCAGCGCACCCGATATTCGTCACCTGCCGGAAGACGAAGGTGTCGAAATTGCGTTTGCAGGACGCTCAAACGCTGGTAAATCGAGTGCACTTAACCGTCTAACTAATCAAAAAAGCTTAGCCAAGACATCAAAGACACCTGGTCGTACGCAATTAATCAACCTTTTCAAAGTAGAAGAAGGTTGTCACATTGTCGATCTACCTGGATACGGTTTTGCTCAAGTACCGGTAGAGATGAAAAACAAATGGCAGAAATCTTTGGGTGAATACCTACAGAAACGCGAGTGCCTAAAAGGCTTAGTGGTTCTAATGGACATTCGTCATCCAATGAAAGATCTCGACCAACAAATGATTTTCTGGGCCATCGATAGCCACATTCCTGTGCAGGTTTTGCTAACCAAAGCAGATAAACTAAAAAGTGGTGCACGCAAACAAACTCTACTGAAAGTTCGTAAGCAAGTAGAAACTTTCGGTGGTGACGTTTCTGTTGATGTGTTCTCTTCACTGAAAGGATTAGGTGTCGATCAGCTACGTGCAAAACTGGATACCTGGTTTGCACCAGCACTAGCGCACCTGATAGAAGAAGACGAACAAGAGATACCAGCGAGCGATGAAGAATAATTAACAATATTTGTTAAATTTCTTCGACACGGCCCTGCCATTTGGTGGGGCTTTTGTTTATCTGAACTAAATAACAGGCAATAAAAATCCCCGCCTTCCTGGCAGGGATAACGGGAGAGAAAAATTGGTAATTATTGTTATGTGACGAAGCATTGCTGAACTGAGATTCGATTTCAATAGGTTAAAAAGCGCTCTTGTTTCCTGTGCATCACCAAACATTCACTCGAAAAACACCCAATAGCTTTACAATTCAGACAGTTAAGCCAAGCAAAGCTTCAAAAAAGATGTAACTTAGTTTCCTTCAAGAAAAAATAATAGTGTGACTGGCGTAAATTTACAGGATGAATAACGCGATAAATTTGAAGGAAAAATCGAAATTTTGCAGTGATTTAGAAAGGTCAAAAAAGAAGGTTTCTGAAGGCTTACTTTAAGCTACTG
>NZ_WXWS01000104.1:0-2614 GCF_009904715.1 Vibrio sp. V42_P2S4T144
CAGAATAGGGAGAGCGGTTAGTAAGGTAAAATTGATAATATTTAGAAACCTCATCAAATTAATTGATAACTTTACGGGGCTAGGTAAAATGAACTCTATTGCTTATTGGGGCATGCTTTAACAATTGTGGGAATTGGGAAATACCCACTAATAATGGAGGACACTTTGCGCTACTCACTTAAGCAATTAGCGGTTTTCGACGCAGTTGCAGATACCGGCAGTGTAAGCCAAGCCGCAGAAAAATTGGCTTTGACACAATCAGCGACGAGCATGTCGCTTGCGCAATTAGAGAAGATGCTTGGCAGGCCGTTGTTTGAGAGGCAAGGCAAGCAAATGGCGTTAACCCATTGGGGGATGTGGTTACGACCAAAAGCAAAACGCTTGCTACAAGATGCATTGCAGATTGAAATGGGCTTCTATGAGCAACATTTATTGAGTGGTGAGATTCGTATGGGAGCGAGTCAAACCCCAGCAGAGCACTTAGTTCCCGACCTTATCAGTATCATTGATAATGACTTTCCAGAAATGCGTATTTCTCTCGGTGTACAAAGTACAAAAGGGGTGATTGATGGGGTATTAGATTACAAGTATGACTTAGGGATTATTGAAGGGCGCTGTGATGATAACCGTTTACACCAAGAAGTATGGTGTCGTGATCATCTTACTGTTGTCGCAGCTTCTCATCATCCTTTTGCGCGTAATCAGTCTGTTAGCCTTGCGCAGTTAGAGCAAGCGAAGTGGGTACTAAGAGAGCATGGCTCTGGCACACGAAAAACATTTGATAGTTCTATTCACCACCTTATTGAAGATTTGGATGTGTGGCGCGAGTACGAACACGTTCCGGTGTTACGTAGTTTAGTTGCTAATGGTCAGTACCTTACTTGCTTACCGTATTTAGATGTAGAGCGATATATAGAAGCAGGTCACCTTGTGGCATTAAATGTACCTGAGTTAAAAATGGAAAGGACGCTTTCATTTATATGGCGTTCAGATATGGCAGAAAACCCATTAGTCGACTGCATTAAAAGAGAGGGGCTGCGAATGATGAAAGGGAAGCCTTCAGTTCTTTAAAGGTTGATTAAATATGCCTACGAGATGAGTTGGTTTATTCCCTAAATCTGTTGATTTATCGGTTGCGTCAAACTTTTAATGTAAATTGTGAAAATAATAATATCTTATTGTGATCAATATCACCGATAAGCTGAGCTGATGTATCTAACATGTGTCCTTGATTTCAATGTATGAAGGCAGTTATTGAACCATATAGGTACGATAATAGCCGAGTAGGTATGACTACCATGACGACACTTTTAGCTATTTCTATTACTACTGGAATTTTATCTGGCGTATGGGGTTGGATCGCCATCTCTTTAGGTTTGCTTTCTTGGGCTGGTTTTTTAGGTTGCACGAGCTACTTTGCAGCGCCAACGAGCGGATTGAAAGGACTAGGCATCAGCTTAATCACCAATATGACAGGCGTATTCTGGGCAATGGTAATTATTCACGGTTCCACTTACGTGGGGTTGGAAATTATTGGCTATGTGATTACCGCTATTGTGGCATTCTTCATGTGTATTCAAGCTAAACAGGCTTGGCTCGCGTACATCCCTGGTACTTTTATTGGTTCATGCGCAACATTTGCGGCTGACGGAAACTGGCAACTTGTCATTCCATCGTTGTTGCTAGGTGGTGTGTTTGGCTATCTAATGAAAGCGACAGGGCTATGGTTGCATACGAAATCAACCGCTACTTCTTCTTCGCTTGCTGAGCAAGCACAGTAGTGAACCCCCGATCTTATTGGTATCCACTGTGTATTGAGTTTTATCCCTCTCAATACTCTTAATCAAAATTAATGATGTTTGATACAAGCACACCAAATTGGTGTGCTTTTTTTGTATTACAAGACAATACGCTGAGTGTGAAATACGCCTAACTCATGTATTGCCGTTGGCCATGGTAACAACGCGTTTAAGTGTCCAGCGCAGAAGAACAGGAATACACTCCATGCCTTTCTCTTCACAATGAGAAACAATAGCCAAAGCTAAGTCCGGTTTTGCATGTTTTTTCAAAACACGATTTACGACTTTTTTAGCAGGGATAGGGTGGTCATGAGGAACTTTGATGATGTCCTTAAAGAAAAGTTCAAAACCATTGTTGTACAGAAAGTGCTCGATGTCTCGGTCGGGTAACTCCGTAAGTCGATGCCTTTCCTGATCATGGTCGAGCTGTGCTCGCACTGCATGCGCGTACTTTTTCCCTGCTGGGTCGCCATCGGTAACGACATGCCAATCAATACCAAACTCTTTTGCTACTTTGATGAGTGATTTTAGACCTGATTGAGCAAACTCAACGATTTGAACCCCTTCGGCAGCCAAGTCATACCCGCATTGACGAGCCAGTTCATGAAAAAGCCAAACTTCGGTTTCGCCCTCAACAAGTAACCAGCACCGTGCAAATAATGCTCCTGAACGATGAAAACGAATATGGAAACCAATTCGGCGCAACTCATCTCGACCAAACTTTGTTGAGTTTAAACTCTTAGCGATGGTTCTGTCTGATAGCCGAATTAAACGTCGAATTGAATACAGTGGAACAGAACCGAGTAACGTGCCAC
>NZ_WXWS01000188.1:0-2614 GCF_009904715.1 Vibrio sp. V42_P2S4T144
TCGTGTATGTATGACATAGATTTCTTCCTTGATGTGAATAAGCAATCAGTTTATATGAATTTATTTCCATTAAATAGTGATTTTGACCAAGATTCAATGGTTGTAGTGGTCTTTCCTGCGGATGAGAATGTGCAGCTTCTAACCCAGGCAGTGTTGGTTGAGATAGGTAGGGCGAGCTAAGTAAGCGGGTGGTTGAGTGATCAGTTTCACATATAACAAGCAGAAATCACTTTAGTCGATGTTGTTGTGCAGTTACGCAAATTGTTTATGTTAACGTCATGTTAAAGTTTTGGTGTGTGATAACTTGTGAAAAGACAACTATATGGATGAGCTTAAGGTTCTGAACTCGTTTATTCAGCAGAATGGTCTACCAGCGTTTGGCCACCTTGATAGAATTCCAACATCGTTACAGCTAGATAAATTTACTTACCTCGATGAGATGGATAAGCCAGTGTCTAAGTGGCGCCGTTACCGCGATTATAAGCAGTTTCAGTTCGTCAATTTGGTCACACCTGATTACGTCATTGGAGTAGCGATTGCTGATATACGGTATTTAGCATCCGGCTTTTGCTACCTGTTTGATATTAAAAAGAATAAGTTGATTGAGCAACAATGGTTGAAACCTTTTAATATAGGTTATCAAACTCAGCCTTCCAGTTGGTGCAGTCTTGCCCATCTTGCTAACAAAAGAATTCAGTTTTCTATTAAGGATGGTATTTGGCACGTCCACTTTGTGACAGAGTCAGTCAATGCGGATCTCTATTTACGTCCAGAAAACATGAGTTTGCCATTAATGTTGTGTACGCCAACAGGTTATGCGGGTTGGACATATACTCAGAAGCACAATGCGTTAGCAGTAGACGGTAACTTGTTCATATTAGGAAAAGAGCAAGATCTTTCAGAGGTGGCTGCTGGTTACGATTTTTCCGCTGGGTACATGCGGCGAGAAACAAGTTGGCGCTGGGCGAGTATCAATTGCTTTGAGGATGACAGGCGTCTGGGGTTGAACTTGGCAGCTGGCGTTAATGAAACTGGCTATTGCGAAAATGTATTGTGGATTAATGGTCAGCGTCACTTTTTGCAACCTGTGCAGTTTCAGTTTTCACGAAGTGATGAAGGGCAAAAGTGGCATATTACGTCTGAAGATAAACGAGTTAACTTACAGTTCACGCCTTTGAATCGACGCTCAGAGAAGAAAAATTTTTGGCTTCTCAAAAGTAACTTTCGTCAGTATATCGGTTATTTCTCTGGCTATCTTATCGATGGAAATGGCATCAAACATCAGTTAGAAGAAGTTATGGGTCTTACTGAAGATCACTATGCAAAATGGTAGAAACACAATGGATTGGACGCAGTTGATGGACCGCCCAGAATTACTTCTGATGATTCTGGCTCCAGTTTTCTTTTTCTGCATGCTTGCCGAATATTGGTTCGGACAAAGAAGGGGACGCTTGCCTGAAAGCGCGACGTATTACTTCCCTGAAGTAGCGTGTAATTTTGTTCTTGCGGGCTTACACCAAGCGACAGACATACTCACGGGTTTACTGATTGCTCAGTTGTATTTGTGGTGGTTCGATTGGCGTTTGTTTGATATCGAAATGAGCGTCTCAGCTTTTCTTTTACTTGTTGTCCTGCAAGATTTTTTCTATTACTGGTTTCATCGGGCTAGCCATCGTATTCGTTGGATGTGGGCCGCGCACGTTGTTCATCACAGTTCGGAAAGAATGAACTTCAGTACCGCCTTTCGTCAAAGTTTAATGTATCCGCTAGCGGGGATGTGGATTTTTTGGTTGCCCTTGGTGATTATTGGTTTTGAGCCAAAATGGGTTGTCTTCGTTGTGTTGTTTAATCTGGGCTTACAGTTTTTTGTTCACACCCAATCAATTCGTTCGCTCGGGCCACTAGAGTGGGTATTTAACACGCCGTCTCATCATCGCGTTCATCATGGTGTGAACCGTCAGTACATCGACAAAAATTATGCGGGTGTATTAATTATTTGGGATCGAATGTTCGGAACGTTTGAACCAGAGGTGGAAACGGTTCGGTATGGGGTTTCTAAACCTGTAAACAGCTTTAATCCCATCCGCGTGACGTTTGCAGAATGGAAAGACATGTTTTATGACGTAACTCGACCAAACTTATCATGGAAACAACGCTGCCGCCGTTTGTTCGCTCCGCCATCGGATTTTTATGAGTAAATTGAGATAAAGAGATTGGAGCGGGCAGCGGGAATCGAACCCGCATCATCAGCTTGGAAGGCTGAGGTAATAGCCATTATACGATGCCCGCGCATCGATAGGACTCAGTTAATATGCCACACTGGACGAAAAAGAAAAGTCTTTTCTCATCAAATGTTTGTCAGTTGCCTAAAAAAGTAGCGGACTGATGTTAAAGTGTTCATTGTCTCTGGTTTTTTGTGGCACTCGCGATTCCGCTACTAAGCCTAGGGGCTTCCAATTAGGTCGTAAACACCGAATTCTTAGGTGTTTAGATGTTGATGATATTCAAGATTTTCTGTGTAAAGGTTAATCTCGTTTATTGAACAGTCACGTTTCATGGTCAAGACTAGATATTGAAATGATTACTTTTTACTGTTGATGCGTATGTATAACAC
>NZ_WXWS01000677.1:0-2613 GCF_009904715.1 Vibrio sp. V42_P2S4T144
AGTTTATTTTCTATGAAAAAGGTCAGCATTTCGCTGACCTTTTTTTATCTGATTATTTTCTATTTACGGCTTTCACAAACACTTGTTGTGCACCTTCAATACCTAGCTCTTTTGCTTCATCAAGCAAAGTGAGCGCTTTCGGAATATCATTCGCTGCGACTGCCGCTTCAATTGAGCTGTAGTAGTAGCTAGTAAGGTCCGTACCTTGGGGAATGTTGTCGTTTTTCGCAACAATCTTAGTATTCACAATATCATTCGCGGATACCGAAAAGCGGAACTGACCGAGTGGGCTATGTTTCGCTAGAGGGTCTGCAATATCTGGCGGCTGAGTGTGACGCGCCATGGCGAAGGCTTTTGCAGGGTGTAAAACTTGTGTACTTCCTTTTAGATCGGCGGAAGTCGTGTAAACCAACACA
Source organism: Vibrio sp. V42_P2S4T144 (assembly GCF_009904715.1). Classification (NCBI taxonomy): domain Bacteria; kingdom Pseudomonadati; phylum Pseudomonadota; class Gammaproteobacteria; order Vibrionales; family Vibrionaceae; genus Vibrio; species Vibrio sp. V42_P2S4T144. Next base: position 417 of record NZ_WXWS01000677.1, read on the forward strand.
TGCAGATCGTTACCTGTCATGTCTGGAATCACATTGAGATCAAGTACGAATTTATCGTTGTCCAACAGTTTTGCTGGTTCATACTTAAACTTTGAAAAATCTGCTTGGTAAATGGTTTTTCCTGCCGAGTTCATCACTGCGACATTAGGAGCATAAAATTGAAGTTCTTTACTTACGAATGTCTCTAATTTGATATCGAGACTGCCACGGTTACCTGGAAGAGCAAACGCTGCAATAGCGCCAGCACTGTTACCATCCAACAACATTTGGCTTTTATCAGTCAAAGCGAATTCAGTAACCACAGGCACGTTAAGCGGTACCCATTGAATATCACCCGATTGCGTGATCACTTGTTGCTGACCTTTTGGACTCATCTCTACTTGTTCTACAGACGCACAACCAGTAGCCAACATGCCCAGCAGTACGGGAGCAAGCCATTTTTTCATTACTGTCTACCTCGACTCTTTATTGTTTTTTAAATAAATACAGCCAGATAAGTTCTGGCTGTATCATTCTAGGACAATTTAGGACTTAGTGGTTAGATGATTACCACCAAGCTTCAGCTTGTACACCGAACTGGAACGTATCGTCTGAACGACCGTTGTCAAATGTGTTTGAGTTGTCTTCTTTGTCAGCCGTTAGGTAAGAAGCGTAAACACGGATTTCAGGACGAGCCCAGAAGCTAGAGCCAGCAGACCATGCTTGAGCAACAGTTAGCTTACCGTATTTGTTTTCTTCGCCGTCGTTATCGTCGATAGCGTAACCAGCTTCGAAAATAGTTTTGTGGTTGTCATCCCATTTGTACATTGGACGAACAACAACAGACATTGTTTCCCACTTGTCTTGGCCAGCCCACATGTCTTCACCAACACCGTACACTAACTGGTGACCCATTTCCCAGCTGTCGCCCATGCCGATTACACCCCAGTTGATTAGGCGGTAACCAGATGCACCGTTGTCAGCTTCTGCGCCGTACCAGCTACCGTCGCCGTAGAATGCCATTGTTTTAGAGTAACCTTCAGTACCGTACTGAAGCACTGTTTTGTTGAAACCAGCGTCTAGACCTTGAGTCAATTCTGCTGTGAACATTACGCCGTTTTTCGCATCTTTAGTGCCGTTTGGCGCAGCGTCAGTTTCGTTAAGAATTGCGTAGTTCAAGCCCATTTCTAGAGAGCCGTTGTCCCATAGAGGAAGACCTGCGTAACGTACGTCTAGAGTGTTTACGTTTGTTGCGCCACCATCGTTGCCTGGGTCTGCGATATCGCCGCGGTCGTTACGAACCCAAGCGAAAGAAACTTTACCAGGACCAGCTTCGATACCTTCAACACCAGCGCCCGCGCCAGAGATGTTCCAGTAGTAGAAGTCAGAGATATGAATGTCGTGACGTTGGTAGTAGCGTTTACCTGCCCAAAGCGTTGCTTCAGGAGCAAAGTTTAGTAGGCCTTTAGCTTGAACGTTGAACTGACGTAGTGCGAATTGTGCATCGTCTACACATTTCACTTCGCCGTTATCCAAACCACAGTTAGCAGAAGTGCTTTCCCAGTCGTTTGAACCATTAGAAGTCATTGCAACCATAGAGTCTACGTAGAACGTTTTGCCGTTGTTGTTGTAAACTTCTTTACCTAGTTGAATCTCGCCGTAGATATCGCTTTCATTACCTAGACGACCGATCTTGTTCTTTTCGAATGTTAATTGTTGACCACCGTCAGCGTTCACGCCAACGCCAGCACGCATGTAACCGTGGAAATCCACTGCGAATGCAGAACCAGCAGCTAAAGTTGCAGCTACAGCAGCAGCAATTGCACTTACTTTTTTCATTCTTAACTCCATTAAGGGTATTTATAATTCTGTCTTCCCTGCTCACTCTTTTAGGTGAATATAGGCAGTAAAAACACACCTAAAGAAAGAGAGGTAAGATGGGAACGAATCCCCGTTTGTTTCAACAGTTGTGAGATTACCCGAGGCGTACAAGGATGACTTCCTCCGCCCTAAACTAATTTAAGGGGGATGAGAAGGGAGTAGAAAATTTACCGAATGGTGTTTTTTCGAGTCAGATCACCAATCTAGGGAGGAATTAGTAAGTTTGTTCGGTTTTGAGCCGCTACAAAGTGATAGCCATTTCATATTTTTGACTCTAAGCCGTCACATAAAGTAATTAAATTACACGAATATTTTTATATTTAGGGTGGTTGACCTT
>NZ_WXWS01000137.1:0-2610 GCF_009904715.1 Vibrio sp. V42_P2S4T144
ACATCAGCTACTGATGGCGTTTTATCATCAGATTTTACTCCTGATTATTTTTTACTTATTGCTTTCTCTTCTCCACCACTACTGGAGTTGGCAAAACAAGCATCTCGCTTACCTCTAGACAGTTATGGCGGACTCATGAGTCAACGCTCTCTTTATCGCCTCTCAGGAAGAAAGGAAGCGAACTTAATGTACGTCTTTACTCATGGTCGCAACGCCTTCTCTGTTGTTTAACTTTTTATGACATACAGAGAACACGAAAATGTAACGATAAGAGCCAATATGCTCATTGTTACTAGAACCAATTTGAGGTCCATATAATGACAAGAATCGCTACAACCATCGCACTAGCATTACTATTTTCAGCGGGCTCAACCTTTGCAAACACAGAAACTAAGCCAGAAGAAATGAGTAACGACACTCTGTTAGAGTGTGCCAACGTTTCTAACGCACGTATTGCAGTTCCGGAACACAGAGCGATGTTCAGACACTACTTAATGTCTGAGAGAGACTACAGCTTTGACCAGCTATCGTCTGCCGAACTTGAATTTAAAGCAGCAGATAAGAATGAGTCTGAAGTAGAGAACATCTACAAGTCTCAGTGCAAAGAAGTTGGCGAATACCTATATAGCATTGGCTATTAAATTCGAAACCCTAACGACACTCAAAAAGAAAGGCGCATACATTGCGCCTTTCTTTTTACTGACAAAAACCTGTCGATTAGATGTCTAATCTGCATACAAGCTTAAAAGTGCAAATCAAGTAAACTTACTGAGAAAACTCAGACACATCCTTGGGTTTACAGAACGCTCGACGTGCTTTAACAAACAAGAAACTAAGCACTCCAATCACAAGAGTAATTATTGGTGCCGCCATTAATAGCATTGTGATTGCTTTGCTCATATTTTCCGGTAGCAAAGGAAGTAATGAACCAAAACCGCATAATATCAGCGTCCATAAAATCGCACTCAGCCACGCAAAGTAATGGAATTTACTAATACGTTTCACTCGCAACCCCATCATTAATGGCAATAGGGAACGAACAACCGGAATAAACCGCGCGCACAAAAGCGCAATCAATCCATGTTTACTGAGTAACACGTCGACCTGTTCCAAACGCTTTTGAGGAACCGCACTCACCCAGCCTTGGACCTTAGGTAAGCGATTTAGCCACTTGCCTTGTAAATAAGCCGCCCAACTTCCCAACCCCGCACTAACAGCTATCACCAACATGATCATAATTGGGTCAAGGACGCCAACCGCCGCCAGCGTACCGGATAATACGACGACACTGTCGCATGGGAAAGGTGCAGCAGGAATAAAACCACTTTCCAAAAAGATAATCACTGCAACAACAAAATAAACCAAACCTGCACTGCCTGGCGCCATTAACGCCGTGAAATCTTGATGCCAAAAAGCACTCAAGACCTGAATGATCGAATCAAACATAAACCGCTCCTAAGCATAATTAACCAAAAAGTTGCAAAAACATGGAATGTGTTAGCGAGCATGTATAAAGCGGTATATGAAATTCGATTCTTTTCTCACGCCGATTCTGTATTTAGAGTGAGTAAAAATACTTTCAATACAACAACCTAAAGTCTCAATGCCGATGCGTTTTAGCCACTTCATCGAGTAAATTGCCGAACGATGTGCCCACCATGCTACATCAAGCATTTCAAACCATTCGGGTTCTACATCGTCGTTCGAGCTCATTTCCTTAGCATGGATAACCCTCAATATATTCCGGCTGTTTAAACTCGGATAGTCTTGTTGTATTGGATAGATAGGATGTTCTGAAAAGTGCTTCGACTTAGCGTCAACAGCGATATTCTGGTTATGAAAGGAAAGAAAATTTGGGTGTGAGTGCGCCAGGCTCATGCTCGGAGCCAACAAGCAGAAAAGTAGTCCGAGTAAAGCAATCAGAATCGTACGCACAAAGGTAACCAAAACCAAAATAATAAGTTCTTTTAACCCTGTGCGTAACTATTGGCAATTAGTATTCTTAATCGTTAAGAATACTAATTATTTTTCACCGTAAGGGTAGCTTTCAAACATCTTCGCGATTTCTTCTTGGATGAGAGATTCTCGTTTCTCAGAGCTCATTGACTCAGACAGTTTACGACTTGAAACGCCTTTCCAAACGACTTGATTAGCCTTTGCATCAACCAGTTCAACCACCAACTTCCCATACTTACGTTCTTTATATCTTTCTGGGCTTGAAGTGATCACACCAAAGCTATTCCAGCCATAGCCAAAGCTCACCGACGATCCTGAAGAAACAAGCTCGGATTCTTCTACGATATCATGATGTACGTAAAGGTCACCGCCACTATTTACCTTAATTAAACCCTTACCCTCAAGCTGTTCAGCAAGCCCTTGCTCAATACGTCGACCATCAATACTGGTAGGAGCTTCCGCCTGAGCACCGAAGTCAAACGTTCTGTAAGCTGAAAAGTCGGCTTGTTTATCTACATCGGTTGTAACGGTAGTACAAGCAGATACCAGCATCACCACCAGCCCTAATATCAAACCTCTCATCATGTTAAATCTCCTTTGGTTAAGCTGACTGTTTCAGCAGAATTACCCTGTGCTATACATACGCATCAACAG
>NZ_WXWS01000026.1:0-2607 GCF_009904715.1 Vibrio sp. V42_P2S4T144
TCTGCATACCAAGTGTCCCCAATGGCTGCACTGATTGATACATGGACTTTCACGCTACAAATGGAACAGTTTTTTATTACCGCTTCTGGTAATGAGCTCTTTGCGTCTGATGAGGCCAAGTTAGTTTCCGTTTATTTAGCGAAAGAGGTAGATAAACTGGCTCAATCTTTATTGAAGAAAGAAGCATACATCAAGACAAAAACGTTTGTTGCAGAGTTCGCCAAGCAGCATCCATTCGCTGATTTAAGCATGATTAGGACTCCGGCTTACCGTAGGTGGTTAGATGCAAACCAAATTAGCGAAGAGGAAGCCGTTACAACGCTAGGCACGATGCCAGAAGCACTCGGGGATGTCTCTGATCGTCTAAGTCTGGTATCAGAGCAGACACCAAAAATTATGACGTGGAAAGCGCAGTTGTTGGCCTTGAATAGCTCTGCCAGTATCGAAAAAGTCAATGCGGCGCTCAATAGTTTGCAAGTTACCGCTGATTCGATGAGGGATTTTATCGATAACAACCCAGAGTACATGCGCTATTTGGCAGAACAAATGGCGCTGGAGTTACAACCTTTGGTTGACGATATCGATCAAAGGACGGAGGCGCGTTTATCTCAGTTGGGTGAAGAACGCCAAGCTATAGAGCTGATGGTTGCCAGAGAGCGCCAAGAAATCGCACAGATCATTACCCATGAGCGCGAGAAGTTTGCTCAAGATATGGATCGAGTGTCGCAAGAGGTTGTGAATCTCGCCATGACTAAGCTGATTGAACTTGTCAAAAGTACCATCATCTACTTTATTCTGTTCATTGCCGTTATATTCTTTGCACCGCTTGGCTTGGGCTATTGGTTTGGGAAGCGTGCAGCCGTGAAAACGCCAGTCAAACAAAGCTAACGATTTGTTTTGGAAATAAAAAAAGAGCGCTTTAAAGTGCTCTTTTTTAGTATTGAATTCGGAAGGGAGGTTCTTCCTATCTCTGCGAAGTTAAGCGGTTTGCTGCTTTAATTCGCCTTCAGCTTCTTCAACTGCTTCTGCTGTTGGTTCGCACTTATCAACAAACCAACCCATGTAAGAAGTGAAGATCGTTACGATGATACATACAAAACTCAGCCACATGAACGGGGCATAAGACAGTGTAGCAACACCCAAAATACTGGCCATGTAGATACCGTTGTCACTCCAAGGGACCATACCTGAGGTTAGCGTGCCGCCAAATTCTGCGTTACGAGACAAATTCTTACGTTTGTAGCCTAGACGGTCATAGTTCTTCGCACAGATTTTTGGGGTCAGAATAAGTGAAACGTACATCGCTGAACCAAATACGTTGCCCATAAAGGCCGTACCAATTGTGCTTGTTGCCAATGAACCTGCACTTTGAACGCGTTTTTCAAACAGCTTCGCGATAGTCTCTAGCACGCCTACTTTATCTAGTAGACCGCCAAAACCAAGGCCGAATACGATAACCGCTACCGACCCAAGCATTGAAGACATGCCGCCACGGTTAAGGATTGAGTCAATGAAATCTACGCCAGATGAGATTGCAAACGGAGCCCAAGCCGTGTTGAACGCGGTTAGGAAATCGACATCTTGGATCATCACTGCCCAAATAATACCTAGCAGAGAACCAAAACTGATCACTGGGAATGAAGGCATACGCATCGCTAGAAGTGACAATACGATGATCACAGGAACAAATGAGTAAGGGGTGATGTAGAACTGCTGTTCCATCGCTTTAATGACAGAGTCTACCTGGCTCATGTCAACTTGACCTGCGTAGTGGAAGCCAAATGCAGTAAACATAATGCCTGTAATAATGTAGCTAATGAGTGCTATCGGCAACATACCTTTAATATGTTCCATCACTTCAACGTTAGACATAGATGAAGCAAGGATTACTGAATCCGATAGAGGCGACATTTTGTCACCAAAGTAACAGCCTGAAAGTACGGCACCTGCAGTGATTGGCGCAGGAACACCAAGACCTTGACCGATACCCATCATTGCAATACCTGCCGTGCCAGCCGCACCCCAAGATGTGCCAGTCGCTAGCGCAGTCAATGAACAGATGATCATGGTCGCCAGCAAAAAGATGGAAGGGTGGATTGCTTTAAGGCCGTAGTAAATAATGGTTGGAACAATACCACCAGAGATCCAAGTACCTACAAGCGCGCCAACGGCCAAAAGGATTAAAACGGCTCCAAGTCCATTGGAAATGCCATTTAGTGCTGCTTTTTCCAGATCTTTATACTGATGGCCAAGCTTTATGCCCAATATCATGACAATGAACCAACCGATGTATAGCGCTAGCTGAATCGGTAGGTCTAGCTTGGCTGTGAACGAAAATGCCAGCAGGAGAAATAAACCGAGCGAGATAAATACCTGTATCAAGCTTGGTAGGCGTGGTGTAACTTGCTTCATATGTGCCTCTGTCAATCTTGGAGCAATAGAGGAAGGCGCTCCTTGTTGTAATCGCGCATAACATACATTAACAAAAATTATATTTCGAACATTTGGTGTTTTATCTTGATGTTCGTCGGTAAAAACGTTTGCTTGTGAAATTAACTGTTAGTTTGTTTTAACTTTTTTGGTTTTAAATGTTGTGTAATGTGAAAT
>NZ_WXWS01000082.1:0-2606 GCF_009904715.1 Vibrio sp. V42_P2S4T144
CATTATGAGGCTTCTATCAGGTTTCTTAGATTGAACCTGTTACTTTTTCTATTAAGTCAGGTTGGAACCCCATGTGTGCCATCACTTGTTCAACCATCTGTCTTTTACGACTTGTATTGTTATTCGTGATAACCCAAAACGGTGTGCCAGGAATGGCTTTTGGCTTGGTCGTATTACCGTTTGCTAGCAAGGTTTCTTCATTATCTGCAAAGTACACGCGTTTGCGTCCTTTTACATTCGTAGCCTGGGCGAAACCTTCTGGATTCAATTTATGTAAGGTCGATAATACCAACATAAAGCGATCAATCGCTTTTTTTAGACCGGCAAACTCATCAGAAATAAGCAGCGAACGCATTTCTTTCACTACATCAACAGATTCCGTTTTACCCGCATCTTTACTTACTACAATCCCTTGTGGCTTCTCTACTACAGGCGCGGCTTTAGCTTCCTGCAACTGACCATCAAGGTTTAAAAGGCGTCGCAAAATATCCGAGGCGCTTTCACCGATATGCTTAGTTTGACTAGCTATATAACGGTATAGATCCTCATCAACCTCAATTGTTTTCATTCGCTTTTCACATTCTCAATGTTTAAACTCTGGGGGATTATAACGAGATCCACGCGGATACTCCACGTTAAACCCATCACGAATAAGATAAAATGTCAGCATTACTCAACTATAAGCAGGAAGGCCAAGGCCAAACAGTTGTTTTGATTCACGGATTGTTTGGTAGTTTAAGTAATCTGGGTCTACTCGCCCGCGATCTTATTAAAGATCACACGGTGATCAGTATTGATCTGAGAAATCACGGCCTCTCTTTCCACTCCGAAGTCCATAACTATACCGATATGGCAAAAGATGTGGCTCAGCTCCTCCAGCACTTAAACGTTGAGCCATCTATTGTTATTGGTCACTCCATGGGCGGAAAAGTCGCGATGGCTCTTGTGGACATTGCTCCAAATGTAGTCAAGCAGTTAGTCGTTCTCGACATGGCGCCTGTAGCCTACACTACGAACCGTCACGATAATGTTTTTAACGGCTTACATGCTGTTATTAATGAAAAACCAGCAAATCGACAGCAAGCCATGGATATCCTAGCTCAACATATTGAACTCGATGGTGTAAGACAATTTCTCTCTAAATCACTGTACAAAAATGGCGATAAGATGGATTGGCGGTTTAACGTACCGAGCCTTTTTGAGAATTATGACCAAATTATTGGCTGGCAAGAAATCACACCAACAGATATCCCAACTTTATTTATCAAAGGCGGCGACTCTGACTACTTAATGCCAGAACATCAGCCGGCAGTGAAGCGACAATTTAACCATGCTAAAGCACACATTATCGCTGGTACTGGTCACTGGTTACACGCCGAGAAACCGACAGAAGTAATGAGAGTCATTCGAAAATACATTTCGAGTTAACAAATTCGAAAAGCAACACTAGATTATTGAAATAACCCTTCTTGTAGTGCATTAACTTTACCGTTTAACAGTGGTATAGTGCGCCCAAGATTTTTCGGCATGAAGGGCTAAAATGCTTTACGACTATATGGATATGCTCGAGTCTATTGGGCTCGATCTTCTTTTTGCTGCTATCTTTTTTTTCATCGGGATGGCGATAAAAGATGTGCTAAAGCAAGGCAATGTACCTGTTTTTGGTCGTCGTATTGTGTGGTTAGTCCTTTTCCTAGGCTGTGCTGGCTTTATTGCAAAAGGTGTAATTCAGCTAACTTGGGAAGGCTCAGGGTTAGGTTAAACCCTTAGTAGCATCGCCAATAACAAACAATGTAAAGGTATAGACTCTATGGCAAGTGTAGGTATCTTCTTCGGTAGCGACACAGGTAATACTGAAGCCGTTGCAAAGATGATTCAAAAGCAACTAGGTAAACATCTAGTTCACGTTCAAGACATCGCGAAAAGCAGCAAAGAAGACATTGATAACTTCGATCTTCTTCTTCTAGGTATCCCAACTTGGTACTACGGCGAAGCACAATGTGATTGGGATGACTTCTTCCCTGAACTTGAGCAAATCGACTTCTCTACTAAGCTAGTGGCTATCTTTGGCTGTGGCGACCAAGAAGACTACGCAGAATACTTCTGTGACGCGATGGGCACAGTCCGTGATATCGTTGAATCTAAAGGCGGCACAATTCTTGGCCATACCTCGACAGAAGGCTACGAATTTGAAGCGTCTAAAGCACTTGTTGAAGGTGACGAAAGCCAATTCGTAGGTCTATGTATTGATGAAGACCGCCAACCAGAATTGACTGACGAGCGTGTTGAAAGCTGGGTTAAACAGATCTATGAAGAGATGTGTTTAGCTGAGCTAGAAGGCTAATCAAATTGAATGATGCAAAGACCTCCACTTGGAGGTCTTTTTGTATGTATTGTCACACAGCATCGGTAAGTACTTCCTCTTCGCGATACTGAGGTTTCTTTCTTACATAAAGCTTGCGTTGAACCTCTGAAACCACATTCCCCTGTTTATCTTTTACATGAGTAATAAACTCAGGAAAACACTTTTCTCCATTCCGTGTCATTTGATAAATGTTTTCCAGCATCCCTTCAGTGACCTCAAATTCTGCAAACAAATCACTTTG
>NZ_WXWS01000277.1:0-2600 GCF_009904715.1 Vibrio sp. V42_P2S4T144
CTTTTTATCTTCTATAAAGTAATCGTTATAAAAGTAGTAAATAGATGGATAGTATTTTTTTACTAGTTTTTCGTATGAACCGTCTTTTTTTATCGAGTCTAAATAACGATCAAATGCTTTGCGTAATTCAGGGGAATTTTTACGGAATGCAACAGCCATTTTTTGATTTTCAGATATAGGGCCAATGACTTTTATTTCGCCCGGCCATTTTTCGAGGGCAATTAGCGTATCCGCAACATCTAATAATGTGCTTTCCGCATCATTTTTCATTATCGCTGGAACCATCTCATTAAGGAGACGCGCCCCATCAGGTAATATAACTTTTGCACCTGTGTCATATAAGTCATAAAGGTTAGGATCCAAGCAAGAATGTTCTAAAGCTAACACTTCGCGACCATCGATCAGCTGCTTGACGTTTTTAACATCTTCATCGACCGACCCACTTGGTTTAATCGGGCTCAGACTAGAGTCGGATCTGGAAACCAACCATACACCTGAAGGAAAATAATCCTGTGAAAAATCGACTACCTCAGAGCGCCAATCAAGAATAGTAACGCCGTTTGCGATCAAATCGCCTTCAATTGGAACACTTTCTCCGACAACAGCCTGCTTGTTGTGATATTGCACATTTTGCCCTGTCAACTTACCAACCACGTCGCTCCACTGTGCTGGAACATACTGGTACTGAACACCTAGCGACTTGGCAAAACCTTTTATTATCTCTACATCCAAGCCAGTCAAAGTTTCCACTTCACCTTGTTCAATATAGGAGACAAAGTTAGCGTACGGGACACCAATGTGACGCAGTACACCGCGTTCACGGATTTGTTGTAAATCGTCTGACCAAGCGGCAGACGACGCAACAGAGGTAACCATGAGCGCCACCGTCGCTAAAGTTCTTTTAAATGCTATGACTGACATAATAATATCCTTACCTTTCACAAAGCGCCCAATAATGGGCGCTTGAGTGATAAACAACGATGTTAGAACGACGAGTAATACAAATTCGTCATCGCCACTACGAGCCCTTCCACATCTTGTTCGTCATGGAACAAATGCGTAGAGATACGCAGCGCGTAAGTATCAAAGTCATCATCCTTATGCAGCTTAAAGCTAGTCGTACGGATGATGTAACCATACTCTTCACGTAAACGATCTCGGAATTCCATCAGTATCTCTTCATTAGTTACATCGGAGAACGGGTTAACCGTCGTTAAGCCACTGGTTAAGCCTTCCACGTTTGGTGAATACATTTTGGCTTGTGGTAAGTACTCTTGAAGCAAGGTTTTACATAAACTACCAAGGCTTACAACTCGCTCTTCGATACGGTCTCGACCAATCTCATCCCACATTTTGCAACTATCAACTAGTGCTTGTTTCGCAGGATAGTTATCGTTACCAATGTATTGCATTTGCAGCTGTTTACCCAGGTAATCAGCATGAGAAAGTGAGGAGTTGATCAACCATAACGGGTTCTCTCGGTCACTCCAATACTCATTCAAACGGTTACCGTTATCACGAACATACAGAATACCTGTCGCGCCCGGACCACACTGCCACTTATGACCAGAACCTGCATAGAAATCACAATCCATATCGTGGAAATCAAGGTCAAACATACCGACCGTATGCGCGCCATCAACAAGAGTAGGTACACCATACTCTTTTGCTAAAGCACAAATGGCTTTTGCTGGTAGCGCGGTTCCTGTTTTGTATGTGATATGAGAGAAAACAATTAGGCGAACGTTTTGATTCGCATCAAGCGCGTCTCGGAACGCTTGAATGTAATCTTGCTCAGAAACGTTTTCGGTACCAGTAAATACTGGTAGTTGAATTTCTACCACATCCACACCAAAACGATGTTTCGCTACGTTCATAGGTGATGTTGCAGCAATATGTTCATGGTGTGTCGTTAGAATCACATCACCTGGTTCAAAGTGTAAGCCATTAATGATCGAGCATAAGCCATCAGTAGTGTTGCGGCTGAGAATGATCTCTTCTGGGTTAGCACCAAAACCTGGTGCGACGTCTTTAACCATCTCTGAAACATAAGGCCAAGAGCCAAATTTGCCTTTCATGTCCCAAGGATATTTAGCCACCAGCTTGTTGTTATACTCGTAATCTTCAAGAACATGTTTTGGCATTGAACCTGTTGTACCAATGTTCATGTAAGTGGTTCGTTTGTCCAAAACGAACTGTCTTCGCACTTTACGCCAGAAGCGCTTATCGTGTTTTCTACCTAGCCCGCGGCTGCTCCAATCAATTTTCTGTTCTCGTGCTTGAGCTACGCCTGAGAAAGCGGAAGCACTCACACCAGCAACAACAGCTCCTGTTGCGCCTTTCAGAAAATTACGGCGGCTGCTATTAGTCTGAATAGATTCCTTGTCTTTCATCTTTTTCAATCCTTGTCGGAAATTAGCCATATTATTAATTTTAAGTGCGTAACTATCTGTTACTAAAACATTATTACCCATTACAATCAGAGTTTAATTTTTTCCTCTGCCATTAAGTGACTTTAGTTCCAATTTTTTATCTTATTTGATGATATAAGCAACAGTTTGACCACAAATCTATAAACAACAATGTTCACATTAATATAT
>NZ_WXWS01000122.1:0-2598 GCF_009904715.1 Vibrio sp. V42_P2S4T144
GAATGATATAGAGCGTATAGATGAGCTATATGCAAGCAGATGTTGGTCAGAACTCTATCTATTAGCTCATAGTTTAAAGGGCATTCTAGAGAGTTTCGGAGAAGACACCGCGGTCATTGCGTTTCAAAGAATAGAAGAAAAAACCAGAAACGATACAGCGCCAGATAGCTCAGATATAGCTATAGTTACTAAAGAGCTAGCTGCAATTAATCAACAAATCTTCGCTTACTTGAAGAATATGCAATAAAGAAATTCAAGGCTTAACTGGGGGAAATATGGCAATGAATAATAGCAATTTCAGGGAGTTGATTGAGTCTCTCAAAGACCTAACACCAACTCAAAAAAGGTACTTACTTAGCCGTACAAAGATGGCGCTAGATGATGAAAGTAATATGTTAAACATCAGTGATATTCTAACACCAGAAGAGTTGGAGGCGTTACTATCACCAGCACCAACAACGAATACAAAATAACAATGATATACAACGCAACCGTCAGATTAACGCTAGGGACCAAGTGAAGCAAATCGACTTTGCTTGGTTGTTAGTTTCTCTCCCAATTCCTTTTCACGACAACAAACGTATTGTTTTCGAAACCTTTTTCCAATTTAAACAGGTCAGATAATTGAGCGACTAACATCAGTCCGCGACCAGAGGAGGACCAACTATCGTCATCCATTAAGTTAGGTGCCTCAATCTGTTTATTTTTATGTTGGGTGAACGTCTTTTCATTGATCGGCGCTCCGCAATCAGAGACTCTCAGTTCCACGAAACCGGACACTTGGTCATCCCCAACCCTACACTCCACTTCAATTGGCAGGCCTTCTATTTCACTGTAAGAATGAATATAAGCGTTATTCATGAGCTCAACGACACAAAGCTCCAATGATTGAATTGCATTTAAGGGGATTTGATGACCCATCAAAAACCGAACAACGTCTTTGCTCGCACTTCGTGAGTGAGTAAGGGAGCTCCCGTAAGTTCGTTTAAATTCGCTCTTTGACATTCTTTTCCTTAAAATCGAGCCTCTCACCATGCCATTTTACCTGTAAAAGGCTGGCATCATCATCAAACTCATCTTCGTTGTGCCAAGATTGTACTTTTTTAAAGACGTCTCCCACTTGATCTTCAACTGGCAGCGTGCAAACAGCTTTTATACTCGATGCCAATCGTTGTAGTGAAAACATCTCCTCACCCTGCCTCGCTTCAATCAAACCATCCGAATAAAGCCACAATGCATCGCCCTCATCTAGACTAATTTGGTTACCGCTATATTCCATCGGCTGCATTGCACCAACGATAAAGTTATCATCACCTATCTGCTCCATCGTTTTCGTACTCGCTCGCCAAACTAAGATCCTGGGGTGGCCAGCCGTGCAATAGCTAAGTTGCCCTGATTTTGTGTTAAGAATGGCGTAAGCCATAGTAAAGTAAAGTTGACTGTTTCTAGTTTGCTGATAACGCCGATTTAGCCGTTCAATCACAGATGCAGGCTCACTTACGCAATAGCCGTCATCTCTCAACTCCATCGTGATCGAATCAGGCCCCTGACTTTGAGATAGCGTCTGTTGAATAGAAAAAGCCATCAAAGCTGAAGAAATACCATGACCAGAAACATCAAATACATAAAACGCAACATGTTGTTCATCGAGCTCCAAATACCCCAACATATCACCACCAATCTGGGAGCATGGTTTGTAGACATAACTAAACTGTATATTTTGGATAGTTGATTCAGAAGGGAGTAGTTGCTCCATCAGATGACTCGCAGACTGTAGGTCTTGGTGGATTGTTTGATAGGCCGCATCTAGCTCTTTATTTCTCTCAACGAGTTTGTTGTGCAGTTCTAAAGTACGAAACCCCGCACGGATTCTGGCCTGAAGTTCCTCTACAGACGTCTTCTTATCTACGAAATCATCTGCGCCAGCATCAATGCCTTTCACGATCGAACTTTGGTCATTTCTAGAAGACAGTAGAACAAAGAAAATGTAACGTTCGCTAACTTTAGATTTTAATTGGCGACACAATTCAATACCATTAATTCCAGGCATCATTAAATCACTCAGCACAAACTGAATATCAGGGCGGTGGGTTAGCACTTCGAGCGCCGCTCGTCCGTCTTCAACAGCAAGCACTTCATAGCCTTGCTTTTCCAATGCACTGCTGATGTAAAGCAGTACTGTTTTACTGTCATCGACCAAAAGAATGGGTTTCATCTGCCTCCTTAAAGTGGTTGCTATACTGGCTAACGCAAAACACTAGTCACTGACTGCTCATTTCTAAAACGGCTGTAGTCTTCGGCTAATAATTGGTGTTGATATCGAGTGTAAGACAACGCTTCATTAGAAATTAGTATCTGATGCTCTTTTTCGATTAACTGACTTTGCAGCCTTTCAATCTGTTCATTCTGCTGTGTGTAATTGAGGTACAGTGCGAATAGACCAAAAACCGAAACCATTAACAGGGCTATTAGAATATTATTGATAGTTTTCACTTGAATATTCATGACCTCTCCTTGTCTATTATTAGACTTTCCATGATGAAAGAGAGCGTCTACGGACCAAGAGCTCGAGGCTCTAAAACGCAACGAAGCAAATTG
>NZ_WXWS01000019.1:0-2581 GCF_009904715.1 Vibrio sp. V42_P2S4T144
CTGAAAACCTTGTCTAGCCTTGCTTACGACCAGAGATGCGACACCATTCACTTTGCTCAACAATCGGGTCAATGTGAAGCTCGTCACGGTAATAGTTCGCAACATCTTCAGCTTGAGTGTCTAATACGCCAGACATTGCAAGGTCGCCATTTGGCTTAACTAGCCCTTTGATGATAGGTGCAAGTTCACGTAAAGGTCCTGCAAGGATGTTGGCCACAACGACGTCAGCGACGAGACCTTCAGGTTGATTTTGCGGTAAGTAAACTTCTAGTTTGTCTGCAACGCCATTACGCTCAGCATTGTCTTTTGAAGCAAGCAGGGCTTGAGGATCAATGTCGATCCCTATCACTTTTTCAGCGCCCAGTTTGATCGCTGCGATCGCAAGAATACCTGAGCCACAACCGAAGTCGATAACGGTCTTACCGCTTAAGTCCATGCTTTCTAGCCACTCAAGACAAAGTGCTGTTGTAGGGTGAGTACCCGTACCGAATGCAAGGCCTGGATCCAACATAACATTAACAGCGTCAGGATCTGGAATGTCGCGCCAGCTTGGACAAATCCATAGGCGTTCACCAAATTTCATTGGGTGGAAGTTTTCCATCCATTCGCGTTCCCAGTCTTTATCTTCAAGCTGTTCTACTTTGTAAGCAAAATTGTCAGCCAGCATATTGCTCGCTTTAA
This sequence comes from Vibrio sp. V42_P2S4T144, assembly GCF_009904715.1. Classification (NCBI taxonomy): domain Bacteria; kingdom Pseudomonadati; phylum Pseudomonadota; class Gammaproteobacteria; order Vibrionales; family Vibrionaceae; genus Vibrio; species Vibrio sp. V42_P2S4T144. The sequence goes on from NZ_WXWS01000019.1 coordinate 682, forward strand.
TTTGGTCGATGATGAAGTTAGTGTCTGCTTCTGCATCATACAGTGCCAGAATATCAGTATCGCCCCATAAGCGAGTTTCGCCAGGTAGAGGTTCGAATACAGGTGTATCCTGCGCGTCTAAGAATGTAACAGACAGCGCGCCAGTCTCCTCCATTAGCATATCGCCGATTTGTTCAGCGTTTTCATTGGTCGCGTTGAGTTTGATTTGAATCCAAGGCATTGGTTTTTGCTCTTAAAGTGAATGAAGTGTCGCAGAGTTTACCAGAACTCTACGATTTGTTTGAGTATATACCCAAATAAGCCGATTTATATGTTGAGCCGTTCGCGTACATATAAAACAAAAATGCCCACGGGAGTGGGCATTTTTTAAGACGTTTGCTTAGGTTTATTGTAAGCCAAGCTTCTTCTCTAGGTAGTGGATGTTTGCACCACCGTGTTGGAAGTTTTCGTCATTCATAATGGAGAATTGCAGTGGCACGTTAGTTTTGATGCCTTCGATGATCATCTCACCCAGTGCGTTTTTCATACGTGCAATCGCTACATCACGGTTCTCACCGTAAGTGATCAGTTTACCAATCATTGAATCGTAATGAGGTGGTACTGTGTAGCCTGTGTAGATATGAGATTCCCAACGTACACCCATACCGCCAGGAGCGTGGAAACGCTCGATCTTACCCGGAGATGGTAGGAAGCGCTCAGGGTCTTCTGCGTTGATACGACACTCAATCGCATGGCCACGGATCTTAATATCATCTTGAGTGAATGACAGAGGCTGACCCGCTGCAACACGAAGCTGTTCTTTGATTAGGTCGATGCCAGTAACCATCTCTGTTACTGGGTGCTCTACCTGAATACGAGTGTTCATTTCGATGAAGTAGAACTCACCGTTCTCGTATAGGAATTCAAACGTACCTGCGCCGCGGTAACCGATCTCGATACATGCACGAGTACAGCGTTCACCGATGTACTTACGCATTTCTTCGGTGATACCAGGAGCTGGAGCTTCTTCCACTACTTTTTGGTGACGACGTTGCATTGAACAGTCACGCTCACCAAGGTGGATTGCGCCGCCTTGACCGTCAGCAATAACCTGAACTTCAACGTGACGAGGGTTTTCTAGGAATTTCTCCATGTAAACCATGTCATTGTTGAACGCCGCTTTTGCTTCAGCACGTGTCATTGCAATGGCTTGGATAAGGTCTTTCTCTGCGCGAACAACACGCATACCACGACCGCCGCCGCCGCCAGATGCTTTGATGATTACTGGGTAACCAATGCGCTTAGCAAATGCTTTGTTTTTCTCTTCGTCATTGTCTAGAGGGCCGTCAGAACCCGGTACACAAGGAACGCCTGCTTTCTTCATTGCATTGATAGCAGATACTTTATCGCCCATTAGGCGGATAGTGTCTGCCTTTGGACCAACGAAGATGAAACCACTGCGCTCAACTTGCTCTGCGAAGTCTGCGTTCTCAGACAGGAAGCCGTAACCTGGGTGGATAGCCACAGCGCCAGTCACTTCAGCTGCAGAAATGATGCGTGGAATGTTTAGGTAGCTGTCGATACCACGAGCAGGGCCGATACATACGGTTTCGTCTGCGAGTAGTACGTGCTTAAGATCGCGGTCCGCTGTTGAGTGAACAGCGACGGTCTTAATACCTAATTCTTTACAAGCGCGAAGAATACGAAGTGCAATTTCACCTCGGTTCGCGATGACTACTTTGTCTAGCATAAGGCAAGCCCCGCTTATTCGATTACAACAAGAGGTTGGTCGAATTCAACTGGTTGGCCGTCTTCAGCTAGGATTGCTGTAACAACGCCAGATTTGTCCGCTTCGATTTGGTTCATCATTTTCATTGCTTCAACAATACATAGAGTATCGCCAGCATTTACTTTCTGACCC
>NZ_WXWS01000236.1:0-2571 GCF_009904715.1 Vibrio sp. V42_P2S4T144
TTTCTTTTTCTACGCTTTATCCAATACCTCAAAAGTTTGTGATTTAACTCGTAACAAATCGTAACGCCGAATCGTTATGTGTATAAATGCATTTATAATGTATGAATAAACAACAGGGTGGTAAGAAAAGGCAGTAAAACAACGGTGAATCGGTTGTTTTTAATTCACGATTGACAAAGCTAAGTCTAAGTCGTACAAAAATTGAACTTGTGAATGTATCGTTTAAGTGAGAGTGATGAGCTCGACAAAAGTGAAGTGATGCGTGCTATTGTTTATTCTCTAATTTATTCGATTACATAAGGAAGGGTACATAGTAAAAATTGAAAAAATAATTCTATCGTGTGGATTAAAATATATAAATAATAAAACTTAGAAATTAAAAGATAAGAACGCCAGATATTAATTCATTAAATTTTTGAACATGAAAGTAAACTCTATCTATTATGTTTGGTTTGGTTTGGTTTGGTTTGGTGTGAAAGCGCTCGTCTCATTAAGAAAAGCGCTCAAATTTATTTAAGGACGGTTATGACAGCATTTAATAAAGTGTTTATTGTCACTCCCAATGTTAATGATTTTGCAATGTTGCAAGAGTCGCCATTGGAAATGTCTCTTCAAGTAACGGCAAGCAAACCTATCCAACTCTATGGAGAGTCTGTTAAAGCCAGTTGGAAAAGTATTGATATTGAATGGTTAGACGTTAAGGGTGAAAAGCCATTACCCAGGCCTGATATTGCAGCATGGGGATCTTTTACTCTTGCTGTATCCGCTTCTATTGCGGATAAGCTCGATGTGTTGAGCGAGAATGTCGAATTTTTACCATTAAATCTACAAGGAAAGCCTTGGCGAGCATTAAACATTGTCACTCAAATTGATGCCATTGATACCTCTGCTACCGAGTATAATCTTCGTCATGGTAAGCTAAGTCGTGCTAGACCGTTTAAGAAACTCGTTTTGAATAGAGAAGCCGTTAATGAATCTGACTTGTTCAGAGTAAAAGGTGCTGGGCTCAGAACGTTTTGCACGGACAAAAAAGGTGGCTTGTACGATAGCGTCAAAGCGCTGAATTTGACCGGTTTGGATTTCAAGGAAGTGCTGGTTTAAAAACGAATAAATAGTGATTTACTCGACTAAAGTCATAGATATAGGTATGGGGGAACAAAAGCTGAGCATCTATCAATGAAGCTCATATACAACTAAATACAGCCGCCACAGTTGTGACTGCTGTACTTCTCCCCTTAACTTATGTTCTTGAAACCCTAATTGAGCTGACCATGGACGCATCAAATCGACTGTCGTCATTTGCCGATTGCCACCACAAGCTCAATTGTTCTTTAGTCATTGGTTTGCCAAATAAATAGCCTTGCATATAGTCGCAGCGGTATGCCGATAGCCATTCATGCATCATATTGTGTTCAATACCTTCTGCTGTAACCGTTTTATTTTGGGCATGGCATAGCTCAATAATAGGTTTGATCACATGGCCGTTATTGGTGTTCATCAATGTAACGAGGAACTCTCGATCAAATTTGATTTTTTGAACCGGATACTGAACGAGCTGAGTTAACGATGTGTAACCAGAACCAAAGTCATCAATTGCAAGACGGTAGCCACGTTTTGATAGCTCATCAAGTAGGGCCGTGCCTTGTTGTTCTGCGGCAAAGGTTTCGGTTATTTCTATCTCAATACATTTTGGTTTAACCTGGTGCAGTGTCGCTTGTTCATGGATGTAGTTTGCCATTTCTATCGAGTTTAGCTCCGCTGATGATAAATTGACCGAAAGAACAATGTCCTTACCGAAAATATTCCTTAATTGATGGTATTCCGCCGTTGCATTGGCGAAAACCCAGCGGTCAATTTTATCAAATAATCCGGCTTGCTCTGCAATTGGAATAAACTCCTTTGGAGGGATAGGGCCGATACCTTCGGCTTCCCAGCGCAACAAGACTTCTAACCCCTCAATTTCGTTGCTTCGATTGTTCATATAGGGTTGAAAAACAAGGTGGAATTCTTCCTCTACATTGCTTTTTCGGAGCGCACGTTCAAGCTGACTTCGTCTTTGAGACTCAATATTGAGAGCGGCTGAATAATAGGCGTATTGATTTTTCCCTGCCCGTTTTGCTTGATACATAGCCGCATCGGCACTGGAGAGTAACTTCGCGATGTCAGTACCGTCTTGAGGATATTGTGCAATACCTACGCTTGCCGTAACGGGAAATGAATTACTCCAAGATGAACTGAGATTACTAATCGGTTTTAGTAACTCTGATGCAAGCAAATCAGGCAAGCGTTTTACCTCTTGATTTGAGCTCAGCAAAATTGCAAATTCGTCACCAGATAACCTGGCGGCAAAGCAGGGGCTGTTGTAATCGTGCGAGAACTTTTGACAAGCATTCTTGATGTGTGATGAGAACACTTTTAATAAGTTATCTCCCAATTCATGCCCGTATTTATCATTCACGTATTTAAAGTTATCAAGATCGACGTAAACAACCCACAGAAACTGCGAAGGGGAGATAAGTTGACGAGTGGCAAGCTCATGAAAACGATGGCGATTGGCGAGTTGCGTCAGGT
>NZ_WXWS01000245.1:0-2568 GCF_009904715.1 Vibrio sp. V42_P2S4T144
CGCCGAAGCTGAACCAACCCAGCCAGAAAAAAGTTTTGAATATGGTGAACATGTCGAGCCTGTTTATCTAAAAAGCATTGTTGCTAATTTATCGAATGCTCTAAAATGACTCAAATTGATGATTTTAATTTCATCTATGAATAAAATGGGATGAGGATGTTGGAGTGAAAGAGGACATTCAGTGGCGCAACATTGACTTGAACTTATTGGTGACGTTTTCCTACTTGTATCGCTATCGAAGCGTTAGCGTCGCGGCAGAGAAAAGTTACGTTAGCCAGTCGGCGATGAGTCATAGTTTGTCTCGTTTAAGGTTGTTGTTTGACGACCCGCTTTTTGAGCGAAAAGGGCACAAGATGGAGCCCACCGAGCACGCTCACCACATCGCGCCAATCGTGCATCATTTGTTGGATTCTATTGCCAAAGACTTGCTCACTAAGTCTGTCTTCCAGCCTAAAAATTATGCGGGTGTATGTCGCATTGGATTAACGGATTATGCCGAGTTTATTTTTGCTCCTCGGCTTTATGACGAAATACGCCAGCGCGCCCCAGAGGCGCAGATCAGTTTTATTAACGTCAATCGTAGCAACTACGTGGCATTAACTGAGCACGAAAAGCTCGATGTCATTATTGGCAGCATGCCGGTGTTGGATGACAACTTTGAGAGCTTGTACTTGTACACCGAAAAACACGTGTGCATGTGTGATAAACAGGCGTTGAAAGGGGAAACACAGCTGTCTCTGGAAGCGTTCGCGAACATCGAGCAAGCTCTGGTAAGTCCCGATGGGAGCTTAAAGACACAAGTAGACCAAAAGCTCGCAGAACATGGCTTGAGCCGCAAAGTCACCGTGGCGTCGCGCAACTTTCTCACTATTCGGCATCTATTGAAAAAGCGCGATCTCATTGCCATCGTGCCAGAAAAAATGGCGTTGGCGGAGGGCTTTTCGGACGATCTCATTACTGTTAAGCCGCCGATCGCCGTTGCGGATTTTGATATTGCCATGCTGTGGCATTCCAGCCGAAACAATGAAGACAAAGGCATTTGGCTACGCGAGTTGGTTTCTTCGACCATCACCTCTAAATGATAAACATTTGGGGCACTCATGGTGCTTAGAGTGATTTGTTGTTGAACTTCTTACTACCCGCTGAGTTATCGGCGTTACGCCGAAACAGTACTGATTGTGCAAAATGAATATCTTGGGTTAGGGGGGGATGTTCCAGATTTAATTCATAAAAGAGATTAATGGAAAAGGTATCATTGAGTTGTACCACGTAGTTTAAGCTCTGTTTGAACGTATACATGAAGAGGGAGTAAGCGTCCATCTCGGTATTTTTCCACTAGTAAGTTCACTCCCTGAGTTCCCATCAACTCAGAGTGAATACGAATTGTAGACAACGGCGGAAAGGTAAAGCGAGCAGTAGGAATATCATTCATACTAATCAGCGTAATATCCTCTGGTATCTTTAAGCCAAATTCATGGATTGCACGTACTATGCCAATCGCGATGGAGTCTGAATCAATGAATACTGCTTTCGGGAAGTCACCTTTGGCTAGCATCTCTTTCGCTAAGTTATAACCGGACAAACTAGAGCAGGCACAATAGTGTATATCATGTTCTGCGACCACGCCTTTTAGATAGCCATAGTCCAAAAACACATTTTCACGAGTGTCAGCTGCGTCGTGCTTGTCTTGACCGCCAATATAACCGATGCGGCGGTGGCCTCGTTGTACAAAGAAATCAACTACTTGCCTACTGATTCGAATAAGGTCGACATCAACGCAATCATAAGGGCAGGTTGGATCTGAAAAGTTTATGTAGCAAATGCTATCGGCTAGACGTTTAGGTAATTTATCTACTACCTTTTGGTCGACATTTCCGACTAAAAGGACACCTGTTATCTTTTTCGTTTCAACATCAATTTCACTGTTATAGCAATTGGTTAGCGTAATACCTAATTTGTCGCATTGCGTTTCAATCCCATGACGAATTGATAAGTAGTAAGGGTCATTCACCTCTGTTTCTTGTTTGTAGTTATATAAGGCTAAAAAGTGATGTTTTTGCTTAGCTTCTTTGATGCCTTTCTTCGAGCTACTGGTGCGGTACTCCAGTTTTTCTGCAATTTCCAAAATGCGGTATTTGGTTTCTTCTTTAACGCTCAACGTTGGGTCGTTGTTCAAAACCCGCGATACGGTTGCAAGTGAGACGCCTGCTTCAATGGCGATATCTTTTAGCTTTGCCATGTAAATTTCCCGTTGGCACTGCCCAAGTGTGAGCTCAATAATCTGACTATTTTAAACAGCTACTTAGATATGCACAAACCTTTAGTAAGACAGTCCTAAACACTTTAAATCATCATATCAAGCCAAATTGTTTTCATGAAATAGACTCTATTGAGTAATAAATAAAGCCGTAAACGTAAGGATTATATTGCTGTAAAAATACTGAAAAACGCGACTGGTTTGGAAACTTGCTACTTGTGGTAACTCTAGTACTTAATAGGACTCGATCTGTTTAGAGTTTAATCAAGCAAACGTTTTATTGTTCATGTTTATGTTTTGTGTCTCATTTT
>NZ_WXWS01000428.1:0-2566 GCF_009904715.1 Vibrio sp. V42_P2S4T144
ATAACAAACCGTGTCGAAATCGTAGTTTTTGTGATTTTTCGTAAAGTTGTTCGATATTTGCATCGGGACGCAAGGAAGCTCGCGTAGGCGTAGCGGCTGAGCAGAGGAGAGATCTTTTGAAAAGATTAACGACTACTCTAGCCTTATCACTGAATGTGATTTTAATCACATTTTCCTCTTTTGGTTGGTCAAAGGAAAATGACTACAACATGACAAAAGGGGTCACAGAGATAAGTGGGCAAGTGTATGAATTACATATGCTGATTTTCTATATCTGCTGTGTAATTGCTTTGATTGTTTTTGGTGTGATGTTCTATTCCATCTTCCGTCATCGCAAGTCAAAAGGAGCAGTTGCCGCACATTTCCATGAAAGTACAAAAGTGGAAATTATTTGGACGGTCATACCCATCATCATTCTTGTCGCTATGGCGATTCCCGCAACAAAAACTCTAGTAGCAATGGAAGACACAAGCCAATCGGATATCACGGTCAAGATCACAGGCTCGCAATGGAAATGGCATTACAGCTATTTTGGCGAAGATGTTGAGTTTTTTAGTTTGCTTGCCACCAGCCAAAAACAAATTGATGGAATCGAAGCTAAAGGCGCACATTACTTACTGGAAGTAGATAACCCTTTGGTGTTGCCTGTGAATCGCAAAGTGCGTTTTTTGATGACTTCTGATGATGTCATTCACTCTTGGTGGGTACCGGACTTTGCCGTCAAGAAAGACACCATTCCAGGTTTTATTAATGAAGCATGGACAAGAATTGATGAGCCAGGCGTATATCGCGGTCAGTGTGCGGAGCTATGTGGTCGTGCACATGGATTTATGCCAGTGGTGGTGCATGCGATGGAAGAAGAAAAGTTCGATGAATGGCTAGCGAGTAAGAAGGAAGAACTCGCACTTCAAAAAGCGGCGGCACAAGAAGCGCTCTCTCAAGACTTATCTATGGATGAATTGATGTCGCAAGGCGAATCGATATACACGGCGCGTTGCGCTGTGTGTCATCAGGCAAATGGTGAGGGGATTCCGGGTGCATTTCCCGCGATTAAAGGCAGTCCTATTGCAACCGGAGATGTTACAGAGCACATAGATATTATTGTCAACGGTCGCCCGGGCACCGCAATGCAGGCTTTTTCTAATCAGTTAAGTGACAAAGAAATTGGCGCGGTTATCACATATCAACGAAATGCATGGGGCAACGATACTGGCGATACAGTGCAAGCATCCGATGTGAATGCCTTTAAAGCACAAGGCAGTGCTAAGGAGGAAATATGAGTAAGCCAATAGATAAGGCAGTGAAGTCTGCGCCAGCAGAAGCCAGTGCGAACAGTACCATTGCGATTGATGATGGTCACGAGCATCATGCACCCCAGGGCATCACTCGTTGGTTGTATTCTACAAGCCATAAAGACATAGGCACCCTCTACCTTTGGTTTAGCTTTGCGATGTTTCTAACAGGTGGTGCGATGGCTATGATCATTCGTGCCGAACTGTTCCAGCCAGGGCTACAGCTAGTCGATCCGCAGTTTTTTAATCAAATGACCACGGTACACGGTTTAGTGATGGTATTTGGTGCGGTGATGCCAGCATTTACGGGGCTTGCTAACTGGATGATCCCGATGATGATCGGCGCTCCAGATATGGCGCTGCCGCGCATGAACAACTTGAGCTTTTGGATCTTACCTTTTGCATTTCTCATCTTGTTGAGCTCGTTGTTTTTACCTGGCGGCGGTCCTGATTTTGGTTGGACGTTTTATGCTCCGCTGTCCACGACTTATGGCCCGGATAGCACTGCGCTGTTTGTATTCTCTGTGCATATCATGGGTATCAGCTCCATTATGGGCGCGATCAACGTTATCGTGACGATCGTAAATATGCGAGCTCCGGGAATGACTTGGTTCAAGTTACCAATGTTTGTTTGGACTTGGTTAATTACCGCTTTCTTGCTAATCGCGGTTATGCCGGTATTAGCGGGTGCGGTGACCATGGTTCTTACTGACAAATATTTCGGGACTAGCTTCTTTGACGCAGCTGGTGGTGGTGACCCGGTAATGTTCCAACACATCTTTTGGTTCTTTGGTCACCCAGAAGTGTACATCATGATTTTACCGTCGTTTGGAATCATCTCCGCCATTCTGCCTGCTTTCAGTGGTAAGAAGCTGTTTGGTTATCATTCGATGGTTTACGCGACGTGCAGCATTGCATTGTTATCTTTCCTTGTGTGGGCGCACCACATGTTTACCACGGGGATGCCAGTTTTTGCTGAGCTCTTCTTCATGTATTGCACTATGCTGATTGCGGTACCAACGGGGGTTAAAGTCTTTAACTGGGTTGCCACCATGTGGCGTGGAGCTCTGACATTTGAAACGCCAATGTTGTTTGCCATTGCCTTTATTGTGCTTTTTACTATTGGCGGCTTCTCGGGACTAATGTTGGCGATTGTGCCGGCGGATTTCCAATATCATGACACTTACTTCGTGGTTGCCCATTTCCATTATGTGTTGGTATCTGGTGCGGTATTCTCGATCATGGCAGCGGCATACTACTGGCTACCTAAGTGG
>NZ_WXWS01000608.1:0-2563 GCF_009904715.1 Vibrio sp. V42_P2S4T144
AGACCCTAGTTCGTGCGATTAAATTATCTTTCAAGCTCTTGGCACAAGCACCCTGCTAGCGTATGTACATGTCATGCGCTAGCTCTCAATACTTGAAGTTATCCATTAGTTGCTAATATTCTATTTGTCGTAACGCATTTTTCGCCAATTATAAGCTATAGGGTTTTCTCAAGCTGTATTTTGCTTTACAGGAGTCAGAATGCCTGGCTCCTTTTCCCTTTGCTTGTCGCGAACGCTACCATCTTGGTCGTAGAGTATTGGTTATCGAAACCATTAACTCATGTTAGTGAAAGGAAGTTCCTGAACCCTATAGTGCTTCTTTCACCAATCTTCTGTTTGGGCCATTATCTCTAACATCCAGACGCGAAATAGCATAAGATACACGGCCTTTACTAGCACTGAGCCACTCTTTGTAATGACAGATAAAACACAGCAAGCGACATTTGCCGATCTTGGCCTGATTCCAACATTAGTCGAGCGACTAGAAGCGTTGGAATACAGCCAACCGACGCCCATTCAATCCCGTTCTATTCCTGATATCCTTGAAGGGAAAGATATTATTGGTGGTGCCAATACGGGGTCTGGTAAAACCGCTGCTTTTTCGCTGCCAATCTTGCAAAAAATTGTTCAGCAAGACGAATCAAACAATCGCCGTGGCAACTTCGTTTCCCACCTGATTTTAGTACCAACTCGTGAGTTGGCATCACAGGTGGCATATAACGTCAAATCTTACTCATACCATCTCAGAGATAAGATCAAAACGGTTGCCGTATTTGGTGGTGTATCGGTGAACCCACAAATGCTGGCGCTTCGTGGTGGCTGTGACATCATTGTTGCAACGCCGGGTCGATTACTTGATCTGGTATCCAGTAACGCGATTAAGTTGGACCAAGTAAAAACGCTTGTTCTTGACGAAGCCGACCGTATGTTGAGCCTCGGATTTACCGAAGAACTGAATAAGATTCTTGCGTTACTCCCAGAGAAGAAACAGACGCTGTTATTTTCTGCAACTTTCCCTGATAAAGTGACGACGTTGGCTCAGCAGTTGCTCCGCGACCCTGTTGAAGTTCAGTTGCAGAGCGCAGAAGCCAGCACTTTGGTGCAGCGCGTGTTTAGTGTAAATAAAGGTGAGAAGACGGCGGTACTCGCGCACTTAATCAAACAGCATCAGTGGCGACAGACTCTGATTTTTGTGAATGCTAAGAATGCCTGTAATCATTTAGCTCAAAAGTTGTCAAAACGCGGTATTACCGCTGAAGTTTTCCATGGTGATAAAGGGCAGGGCGCTCGTACTCGTGTCCTTGACGGTTTTAAGTCTGGCGAGATTCAAGTTCTTATTGCCACCGATATCGCAGCACGCGGCCTGGATATAGAAAAACTTCCAGTGGTGATTAACTTCGATCTTCCGCGTAGCCCTGCTGATTATATGCATCGAATCGGTCGTAGTGGTCGTGCTGGTGAAGTAGGTTTAGGGTTATCTCTTATCGATTACGACGACTACCACCATTTCAAAGTGATAGAAAAGAAAAATAAGTTCCAACTTGAACGCGAGCAGGTAGTCGGTTTTGAAGTGGAAGACGATCAGAGTGAAGCCTACTTTTTACCAATGAAGCCGCGAGCAAAGCCGGCAGGTACGGGTAAAAAGAAGAAAAAGCGTAATCAATAGAAAACGTAAACTACATGTGAGTTTACTTACGGGAGTTGTTAGAGAAAAGGAATGCTCACTAGCTTGAGTCTTCGCTTCTAGCCATTCCTTTAAAGAACAATAGAGCCCTGCTGGAGCTACCAGTAGGGCTCTATTGCTTTTCAAGATAGTGTTATTGGCGACGAGCAGGGCGTCCGCGAGGTGAACGCTTTTTAAATGCAGACGCTGCTTTGGCTTGTGACTTAAGAATAGAGTCAACGGTTAGCGGCATTGGCTCTTTAGGTTCAAGGCCATGAGGGAAGGTACGAGCTCTTGGTGGTAAGTTGTATTCTTCTTCGCTCGCGCGTGGCATGCGCTTAAAGCGATAAAGGTAAAAGTTTTCTAATTTTTCTCTCGCCCATTCGGTTTTCTTTAAATACTTCACGCTACTTGCAATCGAAGGCTTAGTGTTAAAGCAATTAAAACGCATTGCTGTATCTAGAATGTCCCAGCCGTAAAAATCCACTAACTCTTGCAACATAGTCTCTAGCTTTAATCCGTGCAGTGGATTGTTCTGTTGCAGCTCGATTCTCTCTTCGTCAGTCATCATTTTTAAGGGCCTTACTCATTAAAGGGCGGAGTTTAACAAAGTATACAATGTAGAGATATCGATAGTTACTTTGCGATGGATGCGAGCACAGTGCTCTCTACCTTGAAAGTATAAATCGGAATTAGCCGTTCTACTTGGCTCTCTGCTCAAAAATGACTCATAAAAGTTCAAGCGTCCTAGCTCGATGTTAAATTATTGTGTAGTAAGTGAGATTTTTGTTGTTCTTTTACTAATGTCTAATATTCCTACCCATAGCAACACATGCTTAATAAGATCAAAATCAAAATTGGTTCATGCCGCTTTCTTAGTATGGCCTAGAAGTTTGATGT
>NZ_WXWS01000477.1:0-2560 GCF_009904715.1 Vibrio sp. V42_P2S4T144
TCAATGCTGCTTCAAAGGAGTTTGGCTTTACCGTTCAATACGTGAACTACTCCAGCTTTGATGCCATTCTAAATTCAGTAGCGAATGGGGAAGCGGACTTTGCTGCGAATATCACTTACACACAAGAACGTGCTCAACGTTTTAGTTATTCCCGCCCAACAAATATCGAATATACCTACCTCTTTGGTTTAAAAGATTCGACGTTGAGTGACATTTCGCGTGTTGGCGTCCCCAAAGATACAGTTTATGCCCAATTACTTAAACAACACTACCCTGAGCTAGAACAGATCTCTTATCAAGGTCACGAACAAGCAGTAACACTGCTACGTTCAGGTGCTGTGGATGGCGTTGTCGATGCCATTAACCAGCTCAAGCCGATGCTGATGGAGGGGTTTGACGCCAAGATGCTCAATGATCAGATTTCGATAAAGCCCGTATCCATCATCAGTAAAAAAGATCATCATCTTGAAGAGTTGGACACGTTCGCTACGTTTATTCACGGGGAAGCGGTGCAAAAGCAGCTTCGCGAAGAAATTTCCCAGTATCAATTTGAATTAAGGCGAGCAGCGTTGCGTGATTCTATTCGTTTATTACCCCTTGATTTTAATGAACCAATACGGATTAAGCTCGAATCTATCTTTCCATATGTTGTATACAACGCAGATGGTAGTGTCGAAGGGATGACGGCTGATGTAGTCCTGAGAAGCTGTGAGATCTTGGCTTTAAACTGCTTGATCATTAGTGAGCCTGGTGAAAGCTGGGGTTCTATGTACCATGAGTTTATCCAAGGTAATTTCGAAATTTTGGCGCCGTTAACGGTCAGCCGTGAGCGGCGCGCATTTAGCTACTTTCCAAAGCCCCATTACGCGCCAGCATCGGTGATGGTCAAGCGTTTAGGTTACAAACCGAGCACATACTCTCATGTTTCACAGTTGATATCTGAGCGGATTGGCGTAGTTAAGGATGACTTTTTCGATCAAATGATGACGCAACTGTTACCGCTAAAAGAACTCAAACGTTATCGTACCCAACAAGAGCTCATTCAGGGGCTACTAAATGAAGAAGTCGATTACATTCCGATGGATACGGCGATGCTCAATCATTTTTTACGTCTCAGTGAATTGGTTCCGATAGAGCAGGATACCGCTATTGGCGAGTTTTATGAGTCACAACTCTCTGTTGGATTGGTCGCGAATGAAAAAGGAGCCATGCTTGCGCCTTTCTTCAGTCGAGCGATAGCGATGTTAGAAGTTGATAAGATCATTGCTCAGTACGATGTACGCCCAGATTGGCGTACCGCACTTGAATATGAGATTCGATTAGCGACGCAAACACAAGCTGTGTTTATCTTTGTGTTATTGTTTGCTATTTGTGTTTCGCTTTATCTTTACCGTCAATCGAACACTGACAACTTAACAGGGTTAAGGAACCGTCGTGCGTTGCAAGTAAAGTATCGAAAAGGAGTAAACAAAGATCTATCCATACTTTACTTAGACATTAATCATTTCAAACGAATCAATGACACTTATGGGCATCGCGCTGGGGACGAAGTTTTACAACTACTGGCACTAAAAATTCATTATGTCTGGTCGGGAAGATGTTATCGAATTGGAGGGGATGAGTTCATATTGCTGGGTTATCCAACGCAAGCCGAGTTAACTAGAGCAATGAGAGAGCTCAGTAGAATCGACGTGAAAGGCAAATTATGTAGTGATTTGGAGTCTATAAGTATCTCTATTGGTTTCTCTGCAAAAAGGGAACGGCACATGAGCTTAGAGCAAGCGATGCATTTGGCTGATGAAGACATGTACATGAGTAAGCAGTCCTCACGGCACGACTCCTCTTATCGTGACTGTACGGTTTCATCATAAAGGAATGAATTGATCGAGTTTTGTTCAAACGGTAATGAAATGATGAAATTCAAGGTTTTTGCTCTTGCATTATGAGAGCTGATACTGAATAATCGCCCCATCGATTGAGGCAAGACCTCTCGAAAAGAATTATGGGGCTCTGGTCCTCTCGCAACAATAGCTCGTGAACTCGGTCAGGTCCGGAAGGAAGCAGCCGCAGCGTGTGACTTGTGTGCCGGGATGTGGCTGGGGTCCCACCCTTTGTGAAGCCTGCAATATATGTTCGCATAAATTGCAGGCTTTCTTCATATTTGCACCATAAGTCTTCATAGTCTATTTTTTTGTTGTGGGTTTACAACAAAAGTGATTTTGCTATGTTCGACCAAACCAAGAAGTCATCTCACGTACACAACATCTGTAAGTTCATGAGCTTGAAGAATGATGCAGTTGTTCGCACTCTGTCCATTTTAGAGTTTGATTTCTGTTTTCACCTCGAATATAACGCAGACATCAAAAGCTTTACCTCCCAACCTTTTGGCTTCAACTATCAATTCAATAATCGAAAATGCCGATATACCCCCGACTTTTTGGCGACAGATCACGATGACCATTCAATTTTCTTCGAAGTAAAACACTCTAGCCAGATTCTCAAACCTGACTTCAGGGACCGATTTAAAGAGAAACAAAGAGTTGCATTGAATGACTTTAAC
>NZ_WXWS01000358.1:0-2536 GCF_009904715.1 Vibrio sp. V42_P2S4T144
ATAGTACACCTTGTCATCTCGTTAGTCATTGCGACTAACATGTTGAGCAAGATGACACTTCCTTTTGAAGGCTGACTTTACTTTCTCCTAATCAGGAAACTGATTACTTTTCAATTGGCGTAAGTTAATTGTTTTATAGATATTCCGACCACACAGTTATGTGTGGTTTTTTTTTGCTTCGATTTTACTTTCCGTATACCTCTTACCGTTTTAACTCTCTATAGTTAACCATTAGTAATCGCATAAGAATCAAAGAAGTAGAGTAATTGAACTACTTGCTTCACGTTTATTTAAACGCACGTTTGATAAATTTAACAAATTCATTACAATGCATCAGGTCAGACCTCTTGTATTTAAGGAGAAACAATGGGCAAGCAGGAAGTAAAAACACGCAATGGTGAGCGTGTCGCTATTGTCGCGGGGCTTCGAACTCCCTTTGCTCGTCAAAGCACGGAATTTAGCCAAGTGCCAGCGGTCGATTTAGGGAAAATGGTAGTAAGCGAAATGCTTGCTCGAACAGATATTGATCCGAAGCTAATCGAACAAGTGGTATTTGGACAAGTAGTACAAATGCCTGAAGCGCCAAACATCGCACGAGAAATCGTGTTAGGCACTGGTATGAACATCCATACTGATGCATACAGTGTGACTCGAGCGTGTGCGACGAGTTTTCAAGCGGCGGTTAATGTCGCAGAAAGCATCATGGCGGGAACCATCGATATTGGTATTGCTGGCGGTGCAGACTCTTCTTCCGTCCTGCCTATTGGCGTATCAAAGAAACTGGCCGCTAATCTGCTTGCTCTTAGTAAGACAAAAACAATGGGTCAGAAGCTTAGTATCCTCAAAAACTTGAGCTTTAAAGACCTGATGCCAGTGCCACCAGCAGTAGCAGAGTACTCTACGGGTTTATCCATGGGACAAACTGCAGAGCAAATGGCTAAAACACATGGTATTTCTCGCGCAGAACAGGATGCGCTTGCACATCGTTCTCATACGCTGGCTTCTCAAGCTTGGAAAGAAGGAAAAATCCAAGATGAAGTGATGACGGCTTTCCCTGAACCATACAAAAAGTGGATTTCGGAAGATAACAATATTCGTCATGACTCAACGGTTGAGGGATACGCGAAATTGCGACCTGCGTTTGATCGTCAGTATGGCAGTGTTACGGCTGCGAACAGTACGCCATTGACTGATGGTGGTGCGGCAGTGATGTTGATGCGAGAAGGTAAAGCGAAAGAGCTCGGAATGGAGATTCTTGGTTACATCCGAGGTTATGCATTCTCTGCTATCGGCGTGGAAAAGGACATGCTGATGGGTCCGACTTATGCCACAGCGAAAGTGCTTGAAAATACAGGCTTGGAACTGTCAGATTTGACGTTGATCGACATGCACGAGGCCTTTGCTGCTCAAGCATTGGCGAATGTGAAGATGTTTGCTTCCGATAAGTTTGCTCAAGAAAACCTTGGTCGCTCAAAAGCGATTGGTGAAATTGAAATGGATAAGTTCAACGTGCTTGGCGGATCAATTGCTTATGGTCACCCATTTGCTGCGACTGGTGCGCGTATGATGACGCAAACCCTACGAGAGCTAAAACGCCGTGGCGGTGGTATTGCATTGAATACCGCATGTGCTGCTGGTGGTCTTGGTGCGGCAATGATTCTGGAGGTTGAGTAATGAGCGAGCAAAAAGCATTTAGTCTAAAGGTTGATGAGCAAAATATTGCTTGGTTAGCCATCGATGTTCCTAATGAAAAAATGAATACGCTGCAGGCGGCTTTTGCTGACGAAATGAAAGAAATTTTTGCTCAGCTAAAAGACTCCAGTGGTATTAAAGGGATGATCATCCACTCCCTAAAACCGGACAATTTTGTTGCGGGCGCTGATGTTCGAATGCTAGAAGCATGCACCACAACAAGTGAAGCGGAAGCCTTAGCAAGGCAAGGTCAGGAGTTGTTCCAGCAGCTATCGGACTTACCGTATCCTGTCGTTGCGGCTATTCATGGCCCATGTTTGGGCGGTGGTTTAGAACTGGCTCTTGCATGTGATTATCGTGTTTGTACGGATTCTGACAAAACGCGTTTAGGTCTGCCAGAAGTACAACTTGGTTTATTGCCAGGTTCTGGTGGTACTCAGCGTCTGCCACGTTTGATTGGCCTGTTACCGTCGTTGGACTTGATCCTGACGGGTAAACAACTTCGTGCGAAGAAAGCTAAAAAATTGGGCGTTGTGGACGCCTGTGTGCCTGACACCATTTTGCTCGACGTAGCAAAACAGTTTATCGACAAAGGTAAAAACAAGGGCACGAAAAAGCTATCGACGAAAGAAAAGGTGATGTCTGGTAGCGGGCTAGGGCGCAAGTTTGTATTTGAGCAAGCTGCGAAGAAAACGAATCAAAAAACTCGCGGTAACTATCCAGCAACGGTTGCAATTCTAGAAGTTATTCAACATGGCTTAGAGAAAGGCTTCGCTAAAGGTCAAGAACTTGAAGCGAAGCGCTTCGGTGAGCTTGTGATGAGCTCAGAGTCAAAAGCGCTCCG